>DASSQM010000023.1:0-3693 GCA_035702465.1 Anaeromyxobacter sp.
GGCGCGCGCCTCGGGGAAGGTGCTGGCGCTCGTCCGCGGCCTGCTCTCGGGCGGCGGCCCGGGGCGGCTCTACCCGACGGGGCTCGCGCTCGGGCTCCTCCCGTGCGGCTTCTCCTGGACCGCGTTCCTCGGCGCTGCCGGCACGGGCAGCGGGCCGGAGGGTCTCCTGTACGCGCTCGCGTTCGGGCTCGGCACCGTCCCGGCGCTGCTCCTCGTCGGCGTGGCGGGCGCGGCCATCGGCGCGCGCGCCCGCGGCATCTTCGCGCGCGCGGGCGGGATCCTCGTCGCGGCGCTCGGCGTGGCGTTCGTGCTGCGCGGCGCGGGGGTGCGCCTCCCGTGAACACGCCGGCGCGCCGCGCGGCGACGATCCGCTGCGATCACTGCCTCGGCGAGTTCCCGAAGCGCGAGGCGGTGCTCGAGGTCTTCGGCGGGAGGGAGCACGCCTTCTGCTGCCACGGGTGCCTCGGCGTGTTCCGGCTCGTGAACGAGGAGGGGCTCGGCGCGTACTACGACACGCGGCGGTGGGACGGTCCGGGCGCGCCGGTGGGCGACGCGCCCGCCGCGCTCGACCTCGCCGCGTTCCGCGACGCGGTCGCCGAGGAGGGCGCGGAGGCGACCCTCCAGCTCTACGTGGACGGCATCCGCTGCGCGTCGTGCGTGTGGCTCGTCGAGCGGGTGCTGACGAGGACGCCGGGCGTGGCCTCCGCGCGCGTGAACTACGCCACGCACCGGGCGCTCGTCCGCTTCGACCCGGCCCGAGCCGGCCTCGCGGAGGTGCTCGGCCGGATCCGCGCGGCGGGGTACGAGCCGAAGCCCTGGTCGGAGGGGGCGGGGGAGGCGGCGCGGCGGGCCGAGGCGAAGGACCTGCTCGTCCGCCTCGGCACGGCGGCGTTCCTCGCGTCGCAGCTCATGATCTACCAGGCGGCGCTCTACGCCGGGTACTTCCAGGGCATCGACCCGTCCACCCGGAAGCTCATGGAGTGGGTCGCGCTCGGCCTCACGCTGCCGGTGTACCTCTACTGCGGGGCGCCGTTCCTCTCGGCCACGGTGCGCGGGCTCCGGCGGCGCGCGCTCGGCATGGACGCGCTCGTCGCCGTCGGCTCGGGCGCGGCGCTCGTGTACTCCGCCTGGCAGATGCTCCGCGGCGGCGAGGTGTACTTCGACACCGCCGCGATGATCCCCACGCTCGTCCTCGTCGGCCGCTACGTGGAGGCGGCGGCGAAGGGGCGGGCCTCGGAGGCGGTCGCGCGGCTCGCGCGGCTCGCGCCGCGGGAGGCGCGCAGGCTCGCGCGCGGGCCGGACGGGCGCGACGAGCGCGCGAGGGTGCCCGTCTCCGCGATCGCGCGCGGCGACCGGCTCGAGATCGTGCCGGGCGAGCGCATCCCGCTCGACGGCGTCGTGCGCGACGGCGAGTCCGAGGTCGACGAGTCGCTCGTCACCGGCGAGGCGCGGCCGATCCCGAAGGGGCCCGGGGCCGCGGTGATCGGCGGGACCGTGAACCAGCACGGCGCGCTCGTCGTCGAGGTCACGCGGACCGCGAAGGAGGGCGTGCTCGCCGGCATCGTGCGCGCGGTGGAGGAGGCGCAGCAGTCGAGGCCTCGCATCCAGGCGGTGGCGGACCGGGTGGTCGGCGTCTTCGTCCCGGCCATGCTCGTCCTCGCGGCGGGCACGCTCGCGTTCTGGCTCGCGCGCGGCGCGCCGCTCGACCGCGCGCTCATGACCGGGATCTCGGTCGTGGTGATCGCGTGCCCCTGCGCGCTCGGCCTCGCGACGCCGATCGCCGTCGTGGTCGCCACCGGGGTCGCCACCTCGCGCGGGCTCCTCCTCCGCCGCGGCGACGCGCTGGAGCGCGCGGCGCGGGCGACGGACGTGCTCCTCGACAAGACGGGGACGGTGACGAGCGGGAGGCCGGCGCTGCGGGAGGTCGTTCCCCTCCGCGCCGGGGTGGACCGGGATGCGGCGCTGGCGCTCGCGGGCACGGTCGAGCGCAGGAGCGAGCACCACCTCGGGCGGGCGATCGCGGAGGCGGCGCGGGAACTCGACGTCGTGGCGCCGGAGGTGAGCGGGTTCCGGGCGGTGCCGGGGAGGGGGGTCGTCGCGGCGATCGCGACCGCCAGCCCGACCGCGACCCCGACCTCGACCTCGACCTCGAACGCGACCGCGACCGCGACCGCGACCCCGACCTCGAACGCGACTCACGTCCTCGTCGGCAATCGTGCGCTCCTCCGGGAGCACGGCATCGCCCTCCCCGCGGACGCGGACGAGCGCGCTCTGGCGCTCGAGGCGCGCGGGGAGACGGTCGCGTTCCTCGCGGTCGGCGGCGAGGCGTACGCGCTCCTCTCCGTCGCGGATCCGGTCCGCGACGAGGCACCGGCGGCGATCGCCGCGCTTCGCCGCGCCGGGCTCCGGGTCGCGCTCGTGAGCGGCGACACCCGCTCCACCACCGGCGCGGTGGCGGCGGCGCTCGGCGTCGAAGCCGCGGCCGAGGCGACGCCGCTCGACAAGCGCGCGCACGTGGCGCGGCTCCAGGCGGAGGGCAGGAGGATCCTCTTCGCGGGCGACGGCATCAACGACGCGCCGGCGCTCACGCAGGCGGAGGTCGGCGTCGCCATGGGCCGCGGCACCGACGTCACGATCGAGAGCGCCGACGCGGTGCTCGTGCGCGACGATCTCCGGCTCGTCCCCGACCTCGTGCTCCTGTCGCGGCGGACGTACCGGGTCATCGCGCAGAACGTCTTCTGGGCCTTCTTCTACAACGCCGTGGCGATCCCGCTCGCCATGGCGGGCGTGCTCCACCCGATCGTCGCCGCCGCGGCCATGGCGGCGTCGTCGCTGTTCGTGGTGGGAAACTCGCTGCGCATCCGGCGGACGTTCGGGTAGGCTGCGCGCCGCGGAGGCGCCATGAGGGCGGTCGAGTACCGGCGCTACGGGCCGGCGAGCGTGCTCGAGCTGCGCGACGTGCAGCGCCCCGGCCCGGGCCGCGGCGAGCTGCTCGTGCGCGTGCGCGCGGCAGCGCTCAACCCGAAGGACGCGCTCGTGCGCGCCGGCAAGTTCCGGTTGCTGAGCGGGGCGCGGTTCCCGAAGCGCGTCGGGTTCGACTGGGCCGGCGAGGTCGAGGAGGTCGGCCCTGGCGTGGACGGCGTCGCGCGGGGATCCGCCTGGTACGGGATGCTCGACGGCTGGTACGGCGGCGCGTGCGCCGAGTACCTCGCGGTGCGGCGCGCCGACTGCGCTCCGAAGCCCGCGTCGCTCGGCTTCGAAGAGGCCGCCGCCGTCCCCCTTGCGGCGTCGACCGCGCTCCAGGCCCTCCGCGACGTCGCGCGCGTCCAGGCGGGCGGCCGCGTCCTCGTGAACGGCGCCTCCGGCGGCGTGGGCGTGTTCGCCATCCAGGTCGCGAAGCTCCTCGGCGCGCACGTCACGACGACGTCGAGCGCCGCGAACCTCGAGCTGTGCCGCAGGCTCGGCGCCGACCTCGCGCTCGACTATCGCGCCGAGGACGCGCTCGCCGCGCCGCACCGCTACGACGCGGTCCTCGACGTGTTCGGCAACCGGAGCCTCGGCGAGGCGCGCCGCGCGCTCTCGCCCGGAGGGACGTACGTGACGACGGTCCCGAAGGCGCGGACGTTCCTCGACGTGGCGCTCACGGCGTTCGGGGCGCCGCGGGCGCGCGTGGTGGTGGTGCGCCCGCGCTCC
>DASSQM010000024.1:0-3091 GCA_035702465.1 Anaeromyxobacter sp.
GCTGCTCGGCGTGGCCGTGCCGTCCGAGTGGGGCGGCGGCGGCATGGACAACGTCTCGTACGCCGTCGCGATGGAGGAGATCTCGCGCGGCTGCGCCGGCACCGGCGTCATCATGAGCGTGAACAACTCGCTCTACTGCGATCCGGTGATGAAGTACGGCACGGAGGCGCAGAAGAGGGAGTTCCTCGTGCCGTTCGCGAAGGGCGAGAAGCTCGGCGCCTTCGCGCTCACCGAGCCGATGAGCGGCTCGGACGCGGCCGAGATGCGCACCGTCGCGGTGCGGAAGGGCGACGAGTACGTCCTCGACGGCACGAAGAACTTCATCACGAACGGACCGCAGGCGGACGTGATCCTCGTCTTCGCCATGACGGACAGGGCGAAGCGCCACAAGGGCATCAGCGCGTTCCTCGTGCCCACGGACGCGAAGGGCTTCACCCGCGGCAAGCCGGACGAGAAGGTCGGCATCCGCGCCTCGGGCTCGTGCTCGATCTTCTTCGAGGGGTGCGCGATCCCCGCGCGGAACCGCATCGGCGAGGAGGGCGACGGCTTCAAGATCGCCATGTCCACGCTCGACGGCGGCCGCATCGGCATCGCCTCGCAGGCGCTCGGCATCGCGCGCGCCGCGCTCGAGGAGGCCGTGGCGTACGCGAAGGAGCGCAAGGCGTTCGGGCAGCCCATCGCGCAGTTCCAGGCGATCCAGTTCATGCTCGCCGACATGGCGACGGAGCTCGACGCGGCCCGGCTCCTCACGCAGCGCGCCGCCGCGATGAAGGACAAGGGCGTGCGCCACTCGGCGGAGAGCGCCATGGCGAAGCTCTTCGCGTCCGAGATGTGCGAGCGCGTCACCTCGAAGGCGCTCCAGATCCACGGGGGCTACGGCTACGTGAAGGAGTTCGACGTGGAGCGCCACTGGCGCGACAGCCGCATCACGGAGATCTACGAGGGCACGAGCGAGATCCAGCGCATCGTGATCGCGGCGTCGGTGCTCAAGGACTGAAGCGCGGGATGGACTTCGAGCCGAGCGACGTCGAGCGGGCCGTCCAGGAGACGGCCCGGCGGTTCGCGCGCGACGCGGTGGCCCCCGCCGCCGCCGCGAACGATCGCGCCCGGCGCTTCCCGGCGGACCTCGTGCGCGGGCTCGGGCAGCTCGGGCTCCTCGCCGTGAACGTGCCGGCCGCCTTCGGCGGCTCCGAGGCGGGGCCCGTCGCCTACGCGCTGGCGCTCGCCGAGATCGCGGCCGCAGACTGCTCCGTCGCGGTGACCATGGCCGTCACGAACATGGTCGGCGAGATCATCGCGCGGTTCGGGACCGAGGCGCAGAAGGGGCGCTGCCTCCCGCGGCTCGCCTCCGGCGAATGGCTCGCGGGCGCGTTCGCGCTCTCCGAGCCCCAGGTCGGGAGCGACGCGGCCGCCATGACCACGCGCGCGGTCAGGAAGGGAAGCGGCTGGGTCATCGACGGCGCGAAGCAGTGGATCACGAGCGGCGACGTCGCGGGCGTCCTCGTGGTGTGGGCGAAGACGGATCCCGCCGCCGGCGCGTCCGGCGCGACGGCGTTCCTCGTCGAGCAGGGCACGCCGGGGCTCTCGGCGGGCCGCCACGAGGACAAGGTCGGGCTGCGGGCGAGCTCGACGGTGCCGCTCACGTTCGAGGGCTGCGAGGTGCCGGACGAGGCGCGGCTCGGGGAGGTGGGGCAGGGGTTCCGCATCGCGCTCTCCGCGCTCGACGGAGGCCGCATCGGCATCGGCGCGCAGGCGGTCGGGACCATGCAGGCCGCCCTCGACCTCTCCACCCGGTACGCGAAGGAGCGGAGGGCCTTCGGGGTGCCGATCGCGCACCACCAGGCGATCGCCTTCATGCTGGCCGACATGGCGACCGACCTCGCGGCGTCGCGGCTGCTCGTCCTGCGCGCCGCCTGGCTGAAGGGCGCCGGGCAAAGCTTCACGCGCGAGGCGTCGCAGGCGAAGCTGTTCGCGAGCGAGGCGGCGCAGCGGGCCGTCTCGAAGGCGGTGCAGATTCACGGAGGGTACGGCTACACCGAGGAGTTCCCCGTCGCGAAGCTGTTCCGGGACGCGCGGGTGCAGACCATCTACGAGGGGACGAGCGAGATCCAGAGGATCGTCATCGCTCGGGAGCTGCTGAAGGGCTGAACGCCGCGTCGCGCGCGGTTGCGGCCGCCGCGCGCCGCGCGCCGTGAACGCCGCGCGCGCGGCGCGGAGGACCTCAGCCCGCCTTCGCCCGAAGCTCCTCGTCCGTCTCGATGAGATGCCCCGTCCGGTCCCTCTTGATCCGGAGGTACTCGACGCTGTGCGGGTTGGCAGGGGACGGCAGCTGGATGCGCCCCCGGACCTTCACGCCCGCCTCGGCGAGCCCCGACAGCTTGAGCGGGTTGTTCGTGATGAGCTCGATGGAGCGCACCCCGAGGAGCCGGAGCATGTCGGCGGCGATGTCGTAGCGGCGCAGGTCGTCGGGGAACCCGAGCAGCCGGTTCGCCTCGTAGGTGTCGTGGCCCTGGGCCTGGAGCGCATAGGCCTTGATCTTGTTGCCGAGGCCGATGCCGCGGCCTTCCTGGCGCAGGTACAGGAGGACGCCGCGGCCGCGCTCGGCGATGAGGTCGAGGGCGCGGTCGAGCTGCGCGCGGCAGTCGCACTTGAGCGACCCGAGGACCTCGCTCGTGAGGCACTCGGAGTGCACCCGGACGGCGATCGCCTCGCCGCCGGCGACGTCGCCCATGACCATGGCGACGTGCTCGGCCCCGGTCGCCTCGTCCCGGAAGACCACGGCCCGGAACGACCCGCGATGGGTCGGCAACGGGGCTTCTGCGTAGATCCGGATGCGCTCGCTTCGCTGCCTTCGCCCCGCCACCGACACCACGTCGTGCATTGTTGGCCCTCGCTCCCCGCGGGCTCCTCCAACGGCCGGGGGTCGTCTAATCGTCCCTTGTGATGCCGGTCAAGCCCATGTCGGTTACATGCGGCGTCCCGGAACTACGGGGCGGGGCTTCGTTGACACCGTCGAATCGCGCGGTGAGGCAACGGTCGATGGCGGCAGTCTTCTCCTCCGGCGATCTGGCGCGGGCCACTGGCAACACGG
>DASSQM010000025.1:0-5080 GCA_035702465.1 Anaeromyxobacter sp.
CACGGGTGCGCGGCTGCACGTCCAGGGCGCCGCCGGTGTCACACGCCAGCTCGAGTGACTGCAGGTGAAGCAACCGCACGAGAATGCGCCGGCCACCGGGCGCCGAGAACCGCAGGACGCGCCGCGGGGAGCTCGGCCCCCGTCCCAATGGCCACCGATTGGCGTCGCCCGCGATCCCCGGGCCAATCCAGGGCCATTGCGCCGGCCGTCCACGCAACGCCGGAACGCTCGGTGCGTCCGCTCTCTGCGCGGCCGCGGCGCACCGATTTCGCGGCGGTTCGTGCGCGCGTGATGCGCCGGTGCAACCGCGCGGCGCGATGTCGCACGCTCCACTTCTCGTGACATGTCACGGCGTTCCGAAGCAGCCGAGCGTCGCGAGGGCGTGGAGCTTGATCGAGATCAAGAAAAATGGGCGTTCCCGCCAAATTTGCGCGTGCGCCGCGCTGCGGCGAGGCATTTCCGGGGAGTGCGCTTGAACCCTGTGTCGCGGACGGGGTACTCAGGAGCGCCGCGCAATCCAGAAATGTCGGTCTCCCCCCGCCGAAAGAGCTGGAGCAGATGATGAGCGAGACCCGCGACGAGGTCGTCCGCCGCAACTTCCTCGACCGGGCGTGGCACAGCTTCGTGGGGGACGGCGTCGAGGTGGACGGCGTCGGCGACGAGATCATCCGCTCGTGGCGGCGCGCGCGCGAGACGTTCGGCATCGATCCCGGCCAGCGGCGCTGCACCCGCCTGCTCTCGGGGGCCGAGATCGCGCACCGGCGCGAGCGCGACGACACCTACCGGCTCGCACACCCGGTCCTGGAGGAGTTCGGCGCGCGGCTCGCATCCTCGAAGCACGTGCTCACGTACTTCGATCAGCACGGCTGGATGCTCTCCGCCGGCGGGAACCCCGGCACCGCGGAGAAGGTGGCGGAGATCAACTTCTGCCCCGGCGCGAACTGGCGCGAGGAGTCGGTCGGGACGAACGGCCCCGGGACGGCGCTCGCCGAGAAGCGCCCCGTGGAGGTGTTCGCCTCCGAGCACTTCGTGGAGGCGTGGCAGTACTGGAGCTGCTCGGCGGCGCCGATCTTCGCGCCGGGCTCGACGGACGTCCTGGGCGTCGTCGACCTCACGGGGCCGTGGTCCGCCCACGACGTGCAGGCGCTCGTCGCCGCCCGCGCCATCGCGCACGCCATCGAGGAGCGGCTGCGCTCCGCGCAGATGGTCCGCGACCAGGTGGTCGAGTACGCGTTCCGCGCCTCGTCGGCCGCGGGCGACGGCGTCTTCGCGGTGGACCACCGCGGCCGCGTCCTCGCGGTGAACGACGTGGCCCGGCGGCGGCTCGCGTTCCAGGGGCACGACGTGCCGGTGGCGATCCGCGAGGGCCTCGAGACGCTCCTCCAGGACCGCGTCCCCTCCCCGGGCGAGAGCGAGCGTTCCCTCGAGTGGCCCGGCATGCCGGGCGGCGTGAAGCTCCTCGTCGCTCCCGTGCGCTACGACCAGCGCCCGGTCGGCGCCGTCGTGCGCGTCCTCGGGACCACCGCGTCGCGGCCGCGCGCCCTCTCCCGCCCGAGCGCGTCCACCGCGGCCGCCGCGCGCGCCCGCTACGGCTTCGAGGACCTGCTGGGCGAGTCCGAGCCCATCCGCCACGCGGTGGCCCTCGCCCGCATGGCGTCGCGGAACGATCTCCCCGTCCTCCTCTCCGGCGAGTCCGGCACCGGCAAGGAGCTGTTCGCCCAGGCCATCCACGCCGCGAGCGCCCGGCAGCAAGGGGCGTTCATCGCCGTGAACTGCGGCTGCATCCCCGCCGCGCTGCTCGAGGCGGAGCTGTTCGGCTACGAGGCCGGCACGTTCACGGGCGGGCGGAAGGACGGCAACGCGGGCAAGTTCGAGGAGGCCGGCGGCGGCACGATCTTCCTCGACGAGGTGAGCGAGCTCCCGGCGCAGGCGCAGACGGCGCTGCTGCGCGTCCTCCAGGAGCGCGAGATCGTGCGGCTCGGCGGCAGCTCGCCGCGGCGGGTCGACATCCGCGTCGTCGCCGCGAGCAACAAGAGCCTGCCGGAGGAGATCCGCGCCGGCCGCTTCCGCTCGGACCTCTACTTCCGCCTCAACGTGCTCGCCATCGCGGTCCCGGCGCTGCGGGATCGCCTCTCGGACATCGACCTCCTCGCCGCCGCGTTCCTGCGCGAGGCCGAGGCGGAGGTGCTCCGGTCCGGGCTGAGCTTCTCGCCGGAGGCGCTCCAGGCCCTCGCCGAGTACGACTGGCCGGGCAACGTCCGCGAGCTCCGCAACGTGGTCCTGCGGTGCGCCGCCACCGTGCCGACGCCGATGATCGGCGTGGCCGACCTGCCGGAGGAGGTGCGGGCGTCGGTCGCCGCTTCGCGCGCCCCGGCGCCGCCCCGCCTCGCGCTCGTGTCGGGCGCGCGCAGGACCGATGCCGCAGACGAGTCGGATCGCGAGGTGCTCCTGCGGGCGCTCGAGTCGTGCTCGTGGAACGTCGCGCGCGCCGCGCAGGCGCTCCAGATCTCGCGGATGACGCTCTACCGCCGGCTGCACAAGTACGGCATCGAGCGCTAGCCGGAATCCGACATCCGGCCGAGGCACTTCTCGCGAAGCGAAATGTGCCCGGCCGCTCCTCACCGGCTAACGCGACGCGGACTCGTAGCCGCCGGCGCGCCGGAGCAGCTCCTCCGCTCCCGGCCACGCGCCGTCGCGGCGCACCTGGAACTTCCGCGCCGCGCCGCCCCACGGGTCGCCGCGCGCGAGGCGCTCCGCCAGCGCCGCGGGATCCGTCACCCACGCGCCGCCCACCGCCGTGACGCCCCGGGCGAAGAGCGCGTCCGGCACGCAGGTCGCGCTCGGCCCGACGATCACGAGCTCGGCGGCGTGCGACGTGCGCGGCAGGAGGCGATCGAGCGAGCCGTTCAGGATGGTGGAGCTCGTGACCACGATCTTGTTGCACTCCGCGAGGCGGGCCGGGTCGAGCGTCACGAGGAGCCCCGGCGCGTCCTGCACCAGCTCCTCCTTCAGCTCGAGCACGGTGAGCGGGATGCCCGCGTCGCGCGCGCGCTGCACGAGCGGGGGAAAGAAGCCGACCATGCCGAGGCGGTCCCCCGGGCCGAGCGGCAGGGAGCCGAGGGAGTTCGTGGCGAGGTCGGGCGTGAAGCGCGCGCGATCGAGGAGGTGGCGCGCGAGCGCGTTCACCGCGGCGAGCGCGATGGCGCGTACGCCGGCGTCGCCGTCGCGGAGCCGCTCCGCGAGCGCGAGCGCCGCGCGCCCGGCGAGCGGCGCGGGGTCGACGCGCGCCAGCTGCTCGCGGGTGTCGCCGAGGAGCACGAACGAGAGCCCCGTCGCGCCGTCGGCGAGCTGCACCGCGCAGAACGAGCCGCGGAGCGCGTCGCCCTCGCGCACCGGCAGGACCACCCGCCCGACCGGCGGCGGCCGGAGCGCGCCGTCGATGCGGCGCGCCAGCGCGGCGAGGTCCTCGTCGAGGGTCGGCGGGGGAGCCACGGGATGTGGTTATCGCGCCGGCGGCGTCCGCGCCAGCCCGCCGCCTACTGGAGGCACTGGAACACGCCCGTGCACCACAGGCACGCCGCGCACGGCACCGTGTTGAGGTGGCAGTCCTGCGTGAACTCCTCGTCCTGCACGTAGTCGCAGAGCGCGTGGTTGCAGTCGTAGCAGAACGGGAAGTCGTAGCGGAGGACGCCCGCCCGGAACGCGCGCGCCTCCTCGCCGTTCCACAGCGCGAGGACGTCCCGGTCGCGGAGGCTCCCGAACGACCTCGGCGCCACGTTCTTCACGACGCCCGCCACGTGCGCGCTGTACCGGTGCCAGAGGAAGTAGCAGGGGTGCACCTGCCCGTCCCACGACACGAACGAGCCGCCGCTCTCCACGAACTCGCAGCGGCGCGCCCGCGTCGGCGTCGACGCGGGGAGGCGGAGGTCGATCCCCTCCCGGCGCGCGAGCTCGGCCGCCTCGTCGAACGCGGCGGCCACGCGCCGCACCACCGACTCGTCGGAGCCGAGGAGCTTGCCGAGGTTGAGCGACACGCCCTGCGCGGCCGCCTCGGCCACCATGCGCCGCACGTAGTCGATCGTCCGCTGCTCCTCGGGGCTCGGGTAGATCTTCAGGAAGACCTTGAAGTAGCTGCGCAGGTCGACGCCGTCGGCGGCCGCGCGCGCCTCCCACTCCCGCAGGAACTGCATGGCGCTGTCGGTGCTCGCGTCGAACGCCACCGCGCCCGCCATCTCCTTCGAGTAGGGGAGCATGTGCGTGACGATGACGAACCGGATGTGGTGCCGCGCCGCCCAGCGCACGAGCAGCGGCAGCTGGTCGAAGTTGTCCCGCATCGCCACGAACTCGATGCCGAGCTCGACGGCGCGCCCGCGGCGGACGCCGGCGGCGTGGAGCGCGGCCGCCGCGCCCTCGATCCGCTCCTGGCGCCCGCCCTTCCGGAGCGCGCTGAACACGTCAGGCGTCACGGCGTCCGCCGACATGCAGATGCGGTCGATGCCCGCCGCGGCGAGCGAGTCGGCCCGCCTCGGGCCGAGGAGCTGCGCGTTCGTCTGGAACCCGATCCAGGCGGTGGACGGCATGTCCCTCCGCGCGAGCTCGACGAACCGCTCGAGGTCCCTGTGGAGGAGCGGCTCGCCGATCCCGTTCAGGACCATCGAGTCGAGGTGCGGGAACGCCGGCGCGAGCCGCGCGAACGTCGCGGGCGACATGTCGCCCTCGTCGATGCGCTGCCCGCGCGCCTCCTTCACGCACATCGAGCAGTGCAGGTTGCAGCGCGTCGTCACCTCGACGAACAGCTTCGAGGGCCGGGCGCGCAGCGCGGGGTGGTCCGCGACCGGGAGCGTGGGCAGCGCCGGGTGGGCCATCGTGCTCTCCTCGGCTCAGCCGCCGGTCATCGCGAGGTTCGAGGTCGTCCCGCACCGGCCGGCGCCGAGCTCGTGGGCCGCCGGCCTCACGGTGACCGCCCGCTCGATGCGGTCCATGAGGTCGTCGCGGCGGCCCTCGCGGAGGAGCGGGCGGAGGGAGGCCGTCCCGTCGCCGAACAGGCAGAGCTTGAGGTCGCCGGTGCTCGACACGCGCA
>DASSQM010000026.1:0-3223 GCA_035702465.1 Anaeromyxobacter sp.
CCGCCACTCCGACTCCTCCGCCACCGTTCCGTCCTCCGTCCAGATCGTCCAGCGGCCTTGCTTGGAGCCGGCGGCGAACGCGCCCTCGCGCGCCCTGGCGCCGTTCCGGTGCCACTCCACGAACCTGCCGTCGCGGACACCGTCCGTGAACGACTCCTCGACCCAGAGCCTGCCGTCGTCGTAGTAGACGCGCGCCGGCCCGTGCCGGCGCCTCGCGTCCGGCACGTCCTTCACCTTCGCCTCGCACCACTCCTCGTACCCCTCCGGCGGCGCGGCCCCGCCGCGCTCCGTCCCGGCCGGGCACGCGAGCGGCCGCGGCGCCCCCGCCCGCTCCGGCGCGGCGGCCGCGGCCACGGCGGCGAGCACGGCGAGGACGCGGATCACCCGCCGTCCTCCGGCTTCTCCCCGGGCTTCACGATCCCGTACTTCTCGAGCTTGTAGTAGAGCGCCGACGGCTTGATGCGCAGCAGGCGCGCCGTCTCCGCCTTCACGCCGCGCGCACGCTCGTACGCGCCGAGGATGAGCTGCCGCTCGAGGTCCTCGAGGATCTCCGTGAGGCTCCGGTCCCCCTGGGGCACGGGCAGCGCCGGCGCGGGCGGCGCCTGGCGCAGCCCCTCCGGCAGGTCCTCCGGGCGCACGAGCTCGCGCTCGGCGAAGACGAGCGCCTGCTCGATCACGTTCTCGAGCTCGCGCACGTTCCCGGGCCAGCGGTGCCGGCGCAGGAGCGCGAGCGCCTCCGGCGCGAACCCGTTCACCGGCCGTCCGAGCCGTGGCGCGATGCGCGCGAGGAAGAACCGCGCCAGCTCCTCCACGTCGCCGGGCCGCTCGCGGAGGGGCGGCAGCGCGATCGGCACGACGTCGAGCCGGTAGTAGAGGTCCTCGCGGAAGCGCCCCGCCTTCACCAGCGCGGCGAGGTCGCGGTTCGTCGCGGACACCACGCGGACGTCCACCTCCACGGTCTCCTCGCCGCCCACGCGCTCGAACTTCTGCTCCTGCAGGACGCGCAGGAGCTTCACCTGCACCGACGGCGGGACCTCGCCGATCTCGTCGAGGAAGAGCGTGCCCTCGTGGGCGAGCTCGAAGCGGCCCAGCTTGCGCCGGATGGCGCCGGTGAACGCGCCCTTCTCGTGCCCGAACAGCTCGGACTCGAGGAGCCCCTCCGGCACCGCCGCGCACGAGATCGAGACGAACGGCTTCTCGCGCCGCGGCGAGCCGTCGTGGACCGCGCGCGCCACGAGCTCCTTTCCCGTGCCCGACTCGCCGAGCACGAGCACCGTCGCGTCCGTGGGGGCGACCTTGCGGATCTGCTCGAGCACGCGGCGCAGCGGCTCCGAGCTGCCGACGAGGCCGTGCGGGTCGTGGGCGCGGCCGAGGTCCTCCTCGAACGCCTCCGCGCGGGCGCGCGCCGTGCGGGCGCCGCGCCGCTCGCGGGCGATCTCCACCGCCTTCTCGACCCGCGCCCGGAGCACCTCGGGCGGGAACGGCTTCTCGATGAAGTCGATGGCGCCCTCGCGCATCGCCTCGACGGCGACCGCGATGGTGCCGTGCGCCGACACGACCACCACCGTCGCCTCGGGGTCCGCCTCGCGCAGCCGCCGCACCACCTCGATGCCGTCCACCGGCACCATGCGCAGGTCCGTCACGACCACGTCGGCGGGGCGCTTCCTGTACGCCGCGATCGCCTCCGCGCCGCCCCGGACCCCCTGCACCTCGTGGCCGAGGCGCGTCAGCGAGAGGACCATGCCCGCCCGCACGGCGTCGTGATCGTCCGCGACGAGGATGCGCGCCATCGGCGGCAGTGTAACCGGAATCCGGACCTCCTTCCGGGGGCGGCACATTGCAACATTTCGGAATGTTTCGGTTCCGGATTTCCTGTTTGTCACGGCCTCCCCGGTGGTTACGTACCTGGGGTGAGCCCTCGACCGCAGACGAACCCGAAGGTGCCGCCGAAGGTGAAGAAGACCGGCTTCAACCTGGCTTACGTCCTCCTGGCCGCTTTCGGCGTGCTGCTCCTGCAGGACTGGTGGGTCCGGAATCAGGCGATCGCCACCATCCCGTACAGCGAGTTCCAGAAGGCCGTGAAGGAGAACCGCGTCGCGAAGGTCGTCGTGACGGCCGACCAGATCACCGGCGAGTTCAAGGACCCGGTGGACGGGAAGAAGCGGTTCGCGACGGTGCGCGTCGACACCGACCTCGCCAAGGATCTCGGGGACCACGGCGTCGAGGTCGCCGGCCGGCTCCAGAACGACGTCGTCCCGCTCATCCTGTCGTGGGTGGTGCCGATCGCGCTCTTCTCCGCGATCTGGATGTTCCTCGGGCGGAGGATGGCGAGGCAGCTCGGCGGGCCCGGCGGCGGCCTCATGTCGATCGGCAAGTCGAAGGCGAAGGTGTACGTCGAGACGGACACGAAGGTGACGTTCGCCGACGTCGCCGGCGTCGACGAGGCGAAGGACGAGCTGCGCGAGGTCGTCGAGTTCCTCAAGGACCCGAAGGGCCACGGCCGCCTCGGCGCGCGCATGCCGAAGGGCGTCCTGCTCGTCGGCCCGCCCGGCACGGGCAAGACGCTCCTCGCCAAGGCCGTCGCGGGCGAGGCGAACGTGCCGTTCTTCTCCATCTCGGGCTCCGAGTTCGTGGAGATGTTCGTCGGCGTGGGCGCGGCGCGCGTCCGCGATCTCTTCGAGCAGGCGCGGGCCAAGGCGCCCGCCATCATCTTCATCGACGAGCTGGACGCGATGGGGCGCGCCCGCGCCTCCCTCGGCGCGCTCGGCGGCGGACACGACGAGAAGGAGCAGACCCTGAACCAGCTCCTCGTGGAGCTCGACGGCTTCGACCCGTCGGCGGGGATCGTCCTCCTCGGCGCCACCAACCGCCCCGAGGTCCTCGACCCGGCGCTCCTGCGCGCCGGCCGCTTCGACCGGCAGGTGCTGGTGGACCGGCCCGACCGCACCGGGCGCGTCGCGGTCCTGGCGGTGCACGCCCGGAAGGTGAAGCTCGCCGCCGGCGTCGAGCTCGAGCAGGTCGCCGCCCTCACTCCCGGCTTCACCGGGGCGGACCTCGCGAACCTCGTGAACGAGGCGGCCCTCGTCGCCACCCGGCGCGGCGCCGCGGAGATCTCCCTCGAGGACTTCAACGTCGCCATCGAGCGGATCGTGGCGGGGCTCGAGAAGAAGAACCGGCTCCTCAACCCGCGCGAGCGGGAGATCGTGGCGCACCACGAGATGGG
>DASSQM010000027.1:0-3893 GCA_035702465.1 Anaeromyxobacter sp.
GCTCCGCGACCGCCTCCCGCTCCGCGGCGACCTTCGCGGCGGCCTCCTCCTTGCGCGCCACCGCCTTCTCGTACGCGGCGAGCTTCGCGTCCGGGTCGCCGAGCTTCGCGCCGACGGCAGCGGCGGCGCCGAGCTCCGCGCGAGCCGCCTCCGCCTTCTCGAGCCCCTCGCGCAGCTTCGCGCCGCCCTTCAGCGCCTCGTCGAGGCGGAAGAGCTGACTCTGGAGCCCGTCGAGCTGGTACTGGAGCTTCTCCGCCACCTTCGCCTTCTCGAGCTCGTCCTTGAGCTGGGCGAGGCGCTTGCGCGACTGCTCCGGGCTGAGCGCCGCCCGCGGGGCCGCCGCGGCCGGGACCGCTGGCGCCCCCGCCCTCGACGGCAGCTCCGCGGACGAGAGCGCGAGGAGCGCGCCGAGCCGCGCCTGCGCGGGCACGCCCACGGTCCGCTGGAGGAACGCGGTCACCTCGGCGAGCTCCTGCGCCACGAGCGCGAACGATCGCTTCTGCGGGTCGAACCGGTGGAGCTGGGCGCCCGTCGCGAAG
Organism: Anaeromyxobacter sp.; assembly: GCA_035702465.1. GTDB lineage: Bacteria > Myxococcota > Myxococcia > Myxococcales > Anaeromyxobacteraceae > Anaeromyxobacter. The sequence continues at coordinate 540 of DASSQM010000027.1, forward strand.
TCGCGCACGATCCGGTACGTGACGTTGTCGTTCCCGACGAGCGTGAGCCCGGCGCGCATCGGGGCGTTCGCGGGGCCGCCGCCGGCGCGCGGGAGCGCGTCGCCGTCCCTCGGATCGGGGTAGAGGAGCGCCTCGACGAGGCGGCGCAGCGTGCCGCCGTCCGCGGCGACGACGTTGTAGCCGGGGCGCAGCGTGGCCCGGCCGCCGGCCGGCGCCACGCCGCGGACGCCCTGCGCCGCGAACTCGAGGAGGATCACGCGTCCGCGATGTTACGGCAGCCTTCGGCTGCAGACCACAGTCCACAGCCTACAGCGAACAGCCGCGCCCACACGGCCGTATGCCACCGCGCGGGCTACAGCTGAACACTGGGGGCTGACGGCTGAAGGCCGCGTTCACTCCGTCGGCGCCGGACCCGTCGCCTCTCCGCCGCCCTCCTCCTGGTGGAGGCGCGCCGCCTTGCCCTGGAGTGCGCGGAGGTAGTAGAGCCGCGACCGGCGGACCTCGCCGTGGCCCACCACCTCGATGCGGTCGATGCGCGGGCTGTGCACCGGGAACATGCGCTCGACGCCGACGCCGTAGCTCATCTTCCGCACGGTGAACATCGAGCTGCCCGGCGTGCCCTTGCGGTACGCCATCACCACGCCCTCGAAGACCTGGATGCGCTCCTTGTCGCCTTCCCTGATCTTCGTGTGGACGCGGACCGTGTCGCCCGCCCGCATCTTCGGGAGGTCCTTGCGAACGTACTTCGCCTGGATGTCGGCAATCGCCTTGCGCAGCATGACCGTGCTCTCCTTTACAGCTCGTCGTCTCCGGCGTCGATGAGCCGGAGGTCGCTCTCCGTGAGGTGGAGCCTCGCGAAGAGGTCCGGCCTCCGCTCGCGCGTGGCGCGCAGCGACTCGCGCCGCCGCCAGCGCTCGATGCGCCGGTGGTCTCCCGAGAGGAGGACCTCCGGGACGTCCATCCCCCGGAACGACGGGGGCCTCGTGTAGTGCGGGTGCTCGAGGAGGTCCTCGCCGCCCGCGAAGCTCTCGGCGGTGGCCGAGCTCTCGTTGCCGAGCACGCCGGGTACGAGGCGCGCGCACGCGTCGACGACGCAGAGCGCCGCCAGCTCGCCGCCCGTGAGGACGAAGTCTCCCACCGAGACCTCCATGTCCACCGCCCGTCGCACCCGCTCGTCCACTCCTTCGTACCTGCCGCAGACGAGGATGACCTTCCCGTGATCCGCCAGCCGCCGCGCCAGCGCCTGGTCGAGGCGCTCGCCCCGCGGGCTCGTGAGCGCCACCAGCGCGCCGGGGAGCCGCGCGCGCGCCGCCTCGATGGCGGCCACGAGCGGCTCGGGCTTCATCACCATCCCGGCGCCGCCCCCGTAGGGCGCGTCGTCGGTGACGCGGTGCTTGCCCTCGGCGTAGGCGCGGATGTCCGTGACCCGCGCCTCGAGGAGGCCGCCCTCCCGCGCCTTCCCGAGGATGCTCTCCGCGAGGTAGCCCTCGCACATCCTGGGGAACAGCGTCAGGATTTCGACCTCCAGCTTCACCCTCGGTCTCCTCGGCCTCCTTCTTCAGTCCAGCAACCCTTCCGGCGGATCCACCACGATCCGCCGCGCCTCCAGATCCACCTGGACGTACGGCGCGAGCGGCACCAGCCTCTCGCCCCGCTCGCCCGTCACGACGAGCACGTCGGCCGCGCCCGTCGCGTAGAAGCCCGTCACCTTCCCGACCGCCTCGCCCGACGCGGTCACCACCGGCAGCCCCTCCAGGTCGCTCCAGAAGAACGTGCCCTCTTCCGCCTCGCCCAGCGCCTCGCGCTCGACGAGCACCTCCGCTCCCACCCACGCCTCGGCCGCCGTGCGGTCCGCGACGCCCTCGATTCGTACCGCCCACACCCGGCCCTGCGGCCGCGCGTCGAGCACCCTGCGGACCTCGACGTCTCCGGCGCCGCGGCGCAGCGCGATCTCGTCCACGCCCGGGAGCGCGCCCTCCGTCCCGGCGACGCCGAGGTGGCCCTTCAGCCCCACGGCGCGCACGACCTTCCCGACGACGACGAGCGCCACGCCGGCGCCCTAGTCGAGGATGTCGAGCACCGCCCGCCGCCCCTCCTTGCGCGCGGCGGAGTCGAGCACGGCGCGGAGTGCCTTCGCGGTCCGACCGCCCCGTCCGATGACGCGCCCGAGATCGTCGGGGTGCACCGTCAGCTCGAACACGGTCGAGCGGTCGCGCTCGATCGCGTCCACGCGGACGGCGTCCTTGTTGTCGACGAGCTCGCGGGCGAGCCAGAGGACGAGGTCCCGCATCGGCTACGCCTTCTTCTCGGCGGGCTTCGCGCCCTTCGCCCGCTTCAGGATCATCGCCACCGTCTCGCTCGGCTTCGCGCCGGCCTTGAGCCAGTGCTCGATGCGCTCGAGCTTCAGCTCGATCTTCTCGGGCGTGCGCGTGGGATCGTAGAGGCCCACGTCCTCGATGTACCGGCCGTCGCGCGGCTTGCGCGAGTCGGTCGCCACCACGTGATAGAAGGGCGCCTTGTGCGTGCCCGCGCGAGACAGCCGAAGAACCACCGCCATGAGCTCTGCCTCCTAAATTCCCGGAACGCGGAACCTTTTCGCCGACGGACGCACGGCGATGGTCCACGAAAAGTGGGTTTCTTTACGCCAACTTAGGTCGACTGTCAAGCGGAAGGGGGGTCCGCGAGCGCGCCCGCCCCCAGCCGCCGCGACTCCCGTAGCCGATGCAGGTGGCCCCGCGGCACGATGCGGAGCGCACCCCGGTACGCGGCGAACCCGAGCGCGAGCCCGACGACGCCGCCCGCCGCGAGGCCCGCGACCCAGTGCCCGCCCGCCGCCACGCGGGCCATGGCGACGGCGGCGGCGAGCAGGAGCGCGGCGCGGGCGCGCTTTCCGTACGCCAGGAGCGCATACGTCGCGAACGCGGCGACGGCGCTCACCTGCCCGGTCGAGAACGCGCGGCTGAGGAACGGTGCCAGGGCGGGCGCCGAGCCCCCGACCGGCCGCGGCACCGCCCCGACCGAGCGCGCGAGCAGCGCCACGCCGCCCGCCGCGACGAGCGCGATCGCGAGGGGCAGGAAGACCTCGAGCACGTCCCTCACCTCGCGCTCGAGCCACGCGAACAGGGCGAGCGCGATGAGGGCGACGACCCAGCCGTCGCTCGCGGCGTCGACGAGGGCGAAGGGGAGATCGGCAAGGCGCCACGACATGCCGCGCTCTACGGCGGAGAGGGGGTCGTGGGAGAAGACGGGGGGCACGGGCGCGTGTTCGTTGTATCAGCGGTCGGGCGCGGCATCAAAGCGGGCGAGCAGGCGCGCTGCGGTTGCGACCGTCGCGCCGGGCCTTCGGCCCGGCAC
>DASSQM010000028.1:0-6740 GCA_035702465.1 Anaeromyxobacter sp.
TCGACGACGCCCTTCACGCGGACGTCCGGGAAGAGCGTCGTGAGGTGGTCCTCCCAGTCCGCGAGGGTGGGGCGCTCGCCCTCGATCCCCTCCGCGAGGAACGCGCGGAACGTCTTGCGCCCCGGGTCGAGGTAGCGGCTCGCGCGCCGGACGAAGATCATCGGGACGTCGAGCGCCCACGAGGCGTAGCGGGCGTACGCCTCGTCCTCGAACCCAGGCTCGAACGGGAAGGCCGGGATCCCGCAGCGCGCCGGGTCCGTCTCCTCCCAGACGGCGACGCGGTAGCTCTTCCAGCCGACGTCGGCGCCGTTCACGATGGGCGAGTTCGCATAGAGCGCCACGACCGCGGGCTGGATGGCGAGCGACACCCGGAGCTTCTCCGCCATGTCCCGCTCCCCGGCGAAGTCGAAGCTCGCCTGCGCCGAGGCGGTCATCGCCATCATGTCCTCGGCGAGGCGGCCGCGCGCGGCGAGCAGCGGCCGCATCACGCGGTAGCGGTTCTTCGGCATCCAGGGGGTCGTCCGCGGCGTGCCCCACGGCCGGTACCCGCCCGCGAGGAACTCGACGCCGAGCTCCTGGCCGATGGCGCGGCACTTCGCGATGTGCCGGTCGAGCTCGTCGGCGACGACGTGCACGTCCGCGAACGGCCGGCCCGAGAGCTCGACCTGCCCGCCGGGCTCGATCGAGACGGTGAGGCCGGACTTGCGCGAGGCGATGATCCGCCCTTCCTCCTCGAACGGCTCGTATCCGAAGCGCTCGAACGCGCGGAGCACGGCGGCGATGCCGCGTTCGCCGTCGTACGGCACGGGGTCGATCGTCCCGGCGCGGAGCGCGAGCTTCTCGTGCTCGAGGCCCACCTTCCAGCCCTCGCGGGGCCTTTCGTTCCGGCGGAACACGCCGACGAGATCCTCGAGGCGGCGAACCTCCGGGCTCTCTCCGGTCCGGGCGTCGAGGGACATGGGCCGATCTCCATAGCCGGTCGGCGGGGTCTTGTCGAAGGCGCCGAGCGCCCGGCGCCGAGGAGCGCTCCGCCGCCGCGCCGCACCTCGGACGGGGCGGGGCGAAATGAACGCTGTCCCCCCGCCGTAGCCGGTCGTAAGGAACGCCCAATGCCCGACCTCCCCCTCCACGCCGCGATCGTCCACGTCCCGCTCGGCCTGTCGTTCATCGTCCCGCTCGTCGCGATCGGCACCTGGATCGCGGTGCGGCGAGGGCGGCTGCCGCGGTCGGCGTTCGCCATCCTCGTCGGCCTCCAGCTCGCGCTCGCGGGCTCCGGCTTCGCCGCGATGGCGGCGGGCGATCGCGACCAGAAGAGGGTCGAGAAGGTCGTCGGCAAGCGGGTCGTCCACGATCACGAGGAGCGCGGCGAGGCGTTCGTGTGGACGGCGTCTGCCGTCGCGGCGCTGGCGATCGCGCTCTTGCTCCTCCCCGCGCGGGCGCTGTCGATCGCGGCGGCGCTGACGGTGGCGGGGACCCTCGCGGTCGCGGCGCTCGCCTTCAGGACGGGCGAGGCGGGTGGGGAGATCGTCTACCGGCACGGCGGTGCGGCGGTGTACGCGGAGCGCGCCCCGGGGGTCTTCCCCGCCGGGCCCGGCGCGGAGGAGGCGGCGCGCCGCTGATTTCCGCGGCCTTGGCGCGCGCCGCGTGCGGCGGGCATGAACGGCGCGGCCGCGCGTTTCCCATCTCGAGTCCGGTCTTCGAGGGTCCGCCCGGGCCGCCGATCGGCTTGCGCAGGCGTGACGGCCACCCTATCCTCGATGATCACGTAGGTTTTTCAGCTTGCCCTCCCCTTCGCCCCGGTCCCAATCGATGATCCGCCCCTTCCGGCTGTTCGCCACCCTCGCGGCGGCGCTCGCGCTGTCGTTCGGCGCCACCACCCGGTTCGTCCGCGCCGACGCCGGCGCCCGCCCCGCCGTCGCGTACAAGGGGGCCGTCCCGGTCCACGCGCGCGCCGACGAATCGGGCGAGTACCGCCTCGACCGGCTGCCCATCCTCTCGCGCGTCATCCTCTCGGTGAAGGACAACTACGTCGATCCGTCTCGCTTCGATCCGAAGCAGATGGTGGTGTCCGCGCTCGAGTCGGTGGAGAAGACCGTCGCCGAGGTGATGGTGCAGGGCGACGCGAAGTCGCCGAAGCTCACGCTCACGGTCGGCTCCGCGCAGAAGGAGCTCGACATCTCGGGCCTCGACTCGATCTGGAAGATCCGCACCGTCCTCGGCGAGGCGATGGGGTTCATCCAGGAGCACCTCGTCGCGCACAAGGAGCTGAAGGAGATCGAGTACGCGGCGGTGAACGGGATGCTCTCGACGCTCGACCCGCACACCATCCTGCTCGAGCCCAAGTACTTCAAGGAGATGAAGCTCCAGACCCGCGGCGAGTTCGGCGGGCTCGGGTTCGTCATCGCCATGCGCGACGGCAACCTCACCGTGGTGAAGGTGCTGAAGGGGACGCCCGCGCAGCGCGCCGGCATCAAGCCGAAGGACGTCATCCAGAAGATCGAGGAGCAGTCCACGATCAACATGGACCTGCAGGACGCCGTCGACCGCCTGCGCGGCAAGCCCGGCACGAAGGTCGCCATCACCATGAACCGGCCGAGCTGGACGGAGCCGAAGCGGATGACGCTCTCCCGCGAGGTGATCCAGGTCGAGACCGTCCCGCAGGCGCAGCTCCTCGAGGGGAACGTCGGCTACATCAAGCTCTCGCAGTTCTCGGCGAACACCGCGCGCGACGTCTCCCAGTCGCTGCAGCGGCAGGCGGCGCAGGCGGGCGGGAAGCTCGCCGGCCTCGTCCTCGACCTGCGCGGCAACCCCGGCGGCCTCCTCGAGCAGGCCATCCAGGTCTCGGACCTGTTCCTGTCCGAGGGCGTCATCGTGAAGACCGTCGGCGGCGGCGACAAGCAGCGCATCCACGAGGTGAAGGAGGCGACCGCCGACCCGAGCGACCAGACCGAGCTCCCGCTCATCGTGCTCGTGAACAACAGCTCCGCCTCGGCGAGCGAGATCGTGGCGGGCGCGCTCAAGAACAACAACCGCGCGCTCGTCATCGGCCGCACCACCTTCGGCAAGGGCTCGGTGCAGGTGCTGCACGACTTCAACGAGCCGGGCCGTCCGAACGAGGAGGCCGCGCTCAAGCTCACCATCGCGCAGTACCTCACTCCCGGCGACGTGTCGATCCAGGAGGTCGGCATCACGCCCGACGTGCTCCTCCTCCCCGGCCGCGCGCTGAAGGAGCAGGTGAACTACTTCGCGCCGCCGCGCTCCATGGGCGAGGCGGACCTCGACCGCCACTTCTCGAACCCGAAGGACTCCGCCGCGGCGGACGCGCGCAAGGAGAAGAAGAAGCGTGTCGAGAAGGCGCCGCTCGAGCTGCGCTACCTCCTCGACGAGAAGGAGGACGAGGTCGCGAAGGCGATCCGCCGCGACAACAACGCGACCGCGGCGCACGGGGACCTCGAGCTCACGCCCGAGCAGCAGGAGGACGAGGAGGCCGACGCCGATCCCGACAGGTTCGTCGAGGACTACCAGATCCGCTTCGCGCGCGACCTCCTGCGCCGCGCGCCGTACGCGGACCGCGCCCGCCTGCTCGAGGGCGCCAAGGCGTTCGTGGCCGAGCGCAAGGCGCAGGAGGAGGCGCGCCTCGAGGCGCGCTTCAAGGACCTCGGCGTCGACTGGGCCAGCGGGCCGGCGCAGGGCACGCCGCGCGCGGCGGTCTCCGTGGCGCCCCCCGCGGCCCGCGACTTCAAGGCGGGCGACACCGTGCAGTGGACGGTCACCGTCGAGAACAAGGGCGACGCGCCGTTCCGCCGCCTCCGCGCGTACACCGCGGTCGAGAAGGACCCGCTCCTCGACCGCCGCGAGTTCGTGTTCGGCACCATCCGGCCCGGCGAGCGCCGGAGCTGGTCCGTGCCGGTCAAGATCCCGAAGGGCGTCGACACCCGGCGCGACGAGGTCACCCTCCACTTCGACGACGAGGCCGGCAAGTCGCCGCCCGACGTCACCACGAGCTTCGGCATCGTCGAGCTCGCGAAGCCGGTGTTCGCGTTCTCCGTGCAGCTCGACGACAAGGCCGGCGGGAACGGCGACGGCCTCGCGCAGCGCGGCGAGAGCTACACGGTCCGCGTCGACGTGAAGAACGCCGGGACGGGGAACGCGGGCGAGAAGACCTACGTCTCCCTGAAGAACCTCGGCGACGAGAAGCTCTTCATCAAGAAGGGTCGCGAGGTCATCGGCGCGCTCAAGCCCGGCGAGACGAAGTCGGCCGCGCTCGAGATCGAGCTGCGCCGCGGCTCGAAGTCCGAGACGCTGCCCGTCCGCATCGCCATCGTCGACGAGAAGATGGACGAGTTCGTGACCGAGAAGCTCGAGTGGCCCGTCGCGAAGGACGAGCCCGGCATCCAGCCCGCCAAGGGCTCGGTGGTGGTGGCCGGGACCGAGGCCGTGCTGCGCGCGGGCGCCTCGAGCGCGTCGCCGCCGCTCGCCACCGCCAAGAAGGGCGCGGTGCTGCCCGTCGACGCGAAGGTCGGCGACTTCTGGCGCGTGGAGTGGGCGAAGGGCCGCTTCGCGTTCGCCGCGGACGCGGACGTGAAGCACGCGAAGGGGCCGCGCTCGGGCGCCGTCGCGGAGGCCTGGCAGCGCGAGCCCCCGCGCATCGCGCTCCTGCCCGACCCGCTCCGCGGCGCGCCCGTCGTCGACGGCGACCAGTTCCGGCTCCAGGGGACGGCGTCCATCCCCGCGGGCGTCGACGCGTCGGCGCGGCTGCGCGACGTGTTCGTCTACGTGAACGAGCAGAAGGTCTTCTTCAAGGTCGTCCCGGAGACGACGAACCAGTCCCGCATGGACTTCGCGACGGACGTCCCGCTCAAGCCGGGGAACAACGTCGTGACCGTCTTCGCGCGCGAGGACGACGAGTTCCAGACCCGCCGCAGCGTGGTGGTGTACCGGCGTCCGCCGCCCGAGGTGGCGCAGGACGCGGCGTCCCAGAAGCGCGCGGGGCAGTGATCGTGGCGAGCAGGGGCCTCGCCCGGGGCCCCTGCTCGACTTCCCGACATTCCGCTCCAGAGCAGTGAGCAGCCGTGTGTCCGACGGTACGCGGCGTGCGCCAAAGGCCGCGAGATCGCAGGCGCGCCTGCGCTGGCCCACCGCTTGAATCGGAACCGGGCATGATCGCCCGGATCGTCTACGCGGCCATGGCTCTCGTCGTGCTCGGCGCGTTGCCGAGAGATGCGTTCCGCAGCGCCAGCGGTGCGGCGTCGCCGGTCGCGGCTGCGCTCGCGTCGGTGCAGGCGCCGCAGGCCGCGCCCGCCGGAGCGCCTGCGGGTTGTCCCCCGGCGCGCTGACGGCCCCGGGCACCGGGCAGCGGCGGGCGGTATCGGATTTCCGTGGGATTTCGCTATCCCCCGGATCGACGGGTAGAATTCCGGCTGAATGGCGGATCGGAAACCCTCGTCCGCCCCATCCTCCGCGGCCGGTTCCCGAAGCGGGGCGGGGTTCGAGCTGCGCCTCGAGCGCGGCGGGGCCTACGTCCGCCTCGCGGACCAGCCGATCGCCACCGGGCTCCGCCTCGAGCAGCTCACGCTCCAGATCCCCGACGTGAAGTTCCCGTTCGACGTCGGGCTCGGCGCCGGGCAGTTCCGCCACCGGCTCGCCGACCTGGTCGATCTCTCCGTCGCCGTGGAGGTGTCCTCGGCGGAGGCCGCGCTCGCCGAGGCGGGGCTCGCCGCGTTCGGGCTCGAGGACGTCCGGCTCGCCGCCCGGGACGGCTTCCTCGAGATCGCGGGCCGGCTCTCCGGCGGCCCGCCGTTCACCATGAAGGCGGGGCTCCTGCCCGCCGGCGACCAGGGCGTGCGGCTCGTGTTCCACTCGCCGCGCGTTCTCGGGCCCTCGCCCTTGCCCGCCGCGGCGCTCCCGCACTACGCGGCGGCCGTGCTCGACGCGCTCGGCGAGGAGCGCCTCCCGCGGGAGCCGCTCGCGCCGGTGCTGCGCCGCGCGCTCGCGCCGCGCGGCTGGAAGCTCCCGCGCGCCGGCGAGGCCCGGCTCGCCCGCGCCGAGATCGCGGCCGGGGTCGCCCGCATCGGCTGGGATCGCGGGGCGGCGGGACCCGCCGCGGCGTCGACGGATCCCGAGCTCCTCGCCGCCGACGAGGGCGCGCGGACCTTCCGCGAGGCCGAGGCGTGCGTGGCGCGCGGCGATGCCGACGCCGCGCGCGAGGCGTACCTCGCCGCCGGACCCGCCGCGACGGCGCACCCGTTCGCCGCCGAGCGGCTCCTCTCGCTCCTCGCGCTCGAGGACCGCTTCCACGAGGAGGCGCTCGACCTCGCCGCCGAGTGGCTCGGGCGCAGGCCCGGGTTCCCGGCGGCGCTCGCCACGGAGGCCGCCGTGCGGGTCGCGCGCGGCGAGGACGCGCGCGCCGCGCGGGCGCTGGCGGCGCTCGCCCAGGGCGCCGCGAGCCGGGGCGAGATCTTCGGCGCGCTCGCCGCCGCCGAGGCCGCGTTCGCGCTCCCCGGCGCCGACCGGACCGACGCGCTCGCCGCCGTCGAGGCGGCGCTCGCGCTGCGCCGCGATCACGTGCCGGCGCTGCGCGCGCTCCGCGACCTCGCGCGCGCCTCCGGCGACCGCGAGGCGTGGCTCCGCGCCGACCGCCGCCTCGTCGCGTACGATCCCGATCCGGCCTCGAAGGCGCGCGCCCACGCGGAGCTCGGCGAGCGGCTGCTCCAGGCGGACCCGCCCGCCGCGCGCCTCCA
>DASSQM010000029.1:0-8553 GCA_035702465.1 Anaeromyxobacter sp.
CGGGCTCGTCCGCGGAGTGGAGGCTCGTCGGGACGAGCGGCGGCGCTCCGCCCGCCCAGATCCCGAGCCGCGCGGCCTGGGCGCGCCGCTGGGCCGCGAGGAGCCGCTCGTCGGCGGGCGCGTCGACCGCGAAGACCATCGCGTCGCCGGCCTCGACGAGCGCCAGGGCGGCGTCCGGGCAGGACGCGAGGAGCCGGCCGTAGACGTCGTCGCGCCCCTGGTCCTCGCATCTGCGGACCTCTCGCGCCGCGAGCGGAGCCGCGGCCTTCGCGACGGCGAGCAGGGCCCAGGGGGAGATCCCCGCCCAGCGGTGGACCGGCCCGTAGGTCTCGAGCGCGTTCACGCCGGAGAGCCGCGCGGCGCGGCCGGCGAGGCGCCCGCCCAGGATCCGGAAGGTGTCCCCGTCCGTCCACCGCACCGGGACGCGCTCGCCGTCGAGGACGACCATGCTGCGGCGCCCCGGGCGCGCGCCCCGCGCCCCCGCGTCGGACGGCGCGGCGAGCGCGGCGACGGCGAGCGCGGCGGCGGCGGCACGGAGCACCGCGGCAGCGTACCCGGACCAACCGACGCCGGCGCGACGGGCGTGTAGGCGGCGGTGATCGCGCAGGCGCCACGCCCCGCCACGGCGATGCGCCCCGGGCGAGAGTGCTAACATTCCGCGAGCGGGCGAGAGCCCGGCGGATGCGCGCGCTCGCGGAGATGATGTCGCAGCTCCCGGTGGAACGGATCGTCGCGGAGACGAGGCCGGACATCCTCCTCCACCTCGTCGCCGCGCTCCTCGCCGGGGGCGCCATCGGCCTCGAGCGCAGCTACCACGGCCGCCCCGCCGGGTTCCGCACGCACGCGCTCGTGTGCCTCGCCTCGGCGCTCCTCATGCTCCTCACGGTGTACCAGAGCCAGTGGTTCCCCGCGGTGGGGGACACGGTCCGCATCGACCCGACGCGCATGGCGCAGGGGATCATGACGGGCATCGGCTTCCTCGGGGCCGGCGTCATCTTCAAGGAGGGACTCAGCGTCCGCGGGCTCACCACCGCGGCCTCCATCTGGATCACCGCCGCGATCGGCGTCCTCGTCGGGAGCGGCCTCTACTACCCGGCCATCGCCGGCACGATCGCGACGCTGGGCGTCCTCGGGGCGTTCCGCTGGATCGAGAACCGGACGCCGTCGCACCTCTTCGCGCACCACCGCGTCCGGTTCGACCGCGAGAACGTCATGTCCGAGCAGTCGCTGCGCGAGCTCCTCGCGAAGCACGGGTTCTCCATCTCCGGGCTCGCCTACCGGCTCACCGACGACGGCCACCAGTTCGAGTACCGCATGACCATCCGGACGAGCCACGTGGAGAACTTCTCTCGCCTCGCGTCCTCGCTCTCGGCGCTGCCGCCGGTCCGCGAGTTCCATCTGTCGCCGGCCGGGGACTGAGGCGCCCGCCCGGCACGCCCCAGCGGTCGGGGTCGCGGTCGGGGTCGAGGTCGCGGTCGGCCGGCGGGTTTCGTCCGCGCGCCGCCCCGTCCTATGATGTCGCCCCCGTGGCGAAGGTCGCGATCATCGGCATCGGCAACGTCCTCACCGGCGACGACGCGGTGGGCCCGCACGTCGTCCGCGTGCTCGAGGCGCGCTACGACCTGCCCGAGACGGTGCAGGTCATCGACGCCGGCACCCCCGGGTACGACCTCACCGCCTTCCTCGTCGGGCTCGACGCGGCGCTCCTCGTCGACGCGGTGAAGGCGAAGGGCGCGCCCGGCGAGCTGCGCGTGTACGACCGCGCGGAGCTCGTCTCGAAGCGGCCGATCCTCGCCATGAGCCCGCACGAGCCCGGGGTGCGCGAGGCGCTCCTCAACGCCGACTTCATGGGCGTGACGCCGCCCGTGGTGCGGCTCGTCGGCGTCATCCCCGCCGCGACGGAGAGCGGGATCGGCCTCTCGCCCGCGGTGCGCGACGCCATCCCGCTCGCGGTGGAGCGCGTGGCGGACGAGCTGCGCGCGCTCGGGGTCGAGGTGCGCCTGCGCGCGCCGCCCCGCGAGCCCGACCTCTGGTGGGAGAGGAAGCCGCAGGCGTGACCGGCCCTCGCGCGGAGCGCGACGCGCCCGCCGGCGAGGGCCGCCGCATCACGATCGCCGGCACCGTGCAGGGCGTCGGGTTCCGGCCGTTCGTGTTCCGGCTCGCGGAGGAGCTGGGCGTCCGCGGGCGCGTGCGGAACGACGCCGGCGGCGTCACCATCGACGCGTTCGCCCCGGGGAGCGTCCTCGACGCGTTCACCGCGCGCCTGCGCTCCGACCGCCCGCCCGCCGCCGTCATCGAGGACCTCCGCTCCGCGCCCATCCCGCTCGAGGCGGCGGCGACGTTCGAGATCGTCGAGAGCGGCGGCGCCGCGGAGCGCCGCACCGCCATCCCGCCCGACCTCGCCACCTGCGACGCGTGCCTCCGCGAGCTCCGCGATCCGGCCGACCGCCGCCGCGGCTACCCGTTCACGAACTGCACGGACTGCGGCCCGCGCTTCACCATCGCGCTCGGCGCCCCCTACGACCGGCCCGCGACGACCATGGCGCGGTTCACGATGTGCCCGGCCTGCGCGCGCGAGTACGTCGATCCGCGCGACCGGCGGTTCCACGCGCAGCCGAACGCGTGCCCCGCCTGCGGGCCCCGCGTCGCGCTGCGGGACGCGCGCGGCGCCGCCGTCGCGTCGGACGACCCCATCGCGGCGCTCGGTCGCGCGCTCGCGGAGGGCCGCATCGCGGCGGTGAAGGGGATCGGCGGGTTCCACCTCGCCTGCGACGCGACGTCCTCCGCGGCCGTGGCGCTCCTCCGCGCGCGCAAGCGCCGGGAGGAGAAGCCGCTCGCGGTGATGGTGCGGGACCTCGCGGCGGCGCGCGCGCTCGCCTCCCTCTCCCCCGCCGAGGAGGAGCTCCTCGCCTCGGTGGAGCGGCCCATCGTGCTCTGCCGGCGCCGCCCCGGCGCGCGGCTCGCGCCCGAGATCGCGCCGGACAGCCCGCTCGTCGGCCTCCTCCTGCCGTACGCCCCGCTCCACCACCTCCTGCTCGACGCCGCCGGGGTGCCGCTCGTGATGACGAGCGGGAACCTCTCCGAGGAGCCCATCGCGTTCGAGGACGACGACGCGCTCCTCCGCCTCGGCGCGATCGCGGACCTGTTCCTCGTCCACGACCGCCCCATCGCCTCGCGCTGCGACGACTCGGTCGCGCGCGTCGTCGCCGGCAGGCGCCTCGTCATGCGCCGCGCCCGCGGGTTCGTGCCGCGGCCGGTGCGCGTCGCGCGGCGCGTCCGGCGCCCGGTGCTCGCGGTGGGCGCCCAGCTCAAGAACGCGTTCTGCCTCGCGCGCGGCGACGAGGTGACGCTCGGGCCGCACGTCGGCGACCTCGACAACCTCGAGACCTACGCGGCGTTCGAGGCCGCCATCGCGCGGCTCGAGGGCTTCCTGGCGCTCCGGCCCGAGGTCGTCGCCTGCGACCTCCACCCGCTCTACCTCTCGACCCGCTACGCGAAGGAGCGCGCCGCGGCGCTCGGCGCGCCGCTCGTCGAGGTCCAGCACCACCACGCCCACGCGGTCGCCGCCATGGCCGAGCACCACCTCGAGGGCCCCGCCCTCGCGCTCGCGTGGGACGGCACCGGGCTCGGCACGGACGGCGCGGCGTGGGGCGGCGAGCTCCTCCTCGCCGAGCGCGGCCGGTTCGAGCGGCTCGCCACCTTCCGCCCCGTCGCGCTCGCCGGCGGCGATCGCGCCATCCGCGAGCCGTGGCGCATCGCGCTCGCCGCCCTCCTCGACGCGTTCGGCGACGCCGCGCCCGTCGACCGGCTCCCGCTCTTCCGCGCCGTGGCCCCGAAGGAGCTCGACGTCGTCCGGCGCATGATCGCGGGGGGCGTGAACGCGCCGCTCGCGCACGGCGCCGGCCGCGCGTTCGACGCCGCCGGCGCGCTCGCGCTCGGGCGCGCGGTCTCGCGCTACGAGGGGCAGGTGGCGATGGCGCTCGACAACGCCGCGGCCGGCGACGCGCCGCCGTACCCGTTCGAACTCGACGCATCGGGCGCGGTGGAGCAGCTCGACCTGCGCCCGCTCTGGCGCGCGCTCGCCTTCGACGTCCTCGCCGGCGCCGGCGCCCCGCTCGTCTCGGCGCGCTTCCACGCCGCGCTGGTGCGCGCCGGCGCGGAGCTCGTGCGGCGCGCCGCCGCGCGCGTCGGGAAGCGCCCCGTGGTCCTCACCGGCGGCTGCTTCCAGAACGCCCGCCTGGCCGAAGGGCTGGTAAGCGATCTTTCGGGGACGTTCGAGGTGTATACCCATGTCGAGGTCCCGCCGGGCGACGGCGGGATCGCGCTCGGCCAGGCCCTCGTCGCCGACGCGAACGCGGAGTGAAAGGGCAGGACCGCGCATGTGCCTCGGAGTTCCAGGGAAGGTGCTCGCCATCGACGGGCTCAACGCCACCGTCGACTTCTTCGGCGTGAAGAAGGAGCTCCGGCTCGACATCGTCGACGAGCCCGTCCAGGTCGGCGACTACGTCCTGAACCACGTCGGGTTCGCGATCCGGCGCATCCCGCCGGAAGAGGTGCAGGAGACGCTCGCGCTCTTCGATCAGATCCTCGACGTCTCCGGCGCGAAGGAAGACCTCATGGCCGCCGACGTGAAGGGCGAGATCGCCGCCGCGAAGCACAAGGGCGAGTGATGGAGAAGGCCGCGCTCCGGATCGGGCTGAGGCACGGCTCCGGCGGACGCGCCATGCGCCAGCTCATCGAGGAGGTGTTCCTCCGCCTCGCCTCGCCGGTGGACGGCATCGGCCTCGACGCGCTCGACGACGGCGCGGCCCTGCGCGTGGGCGACCGCTGGCTCGTCGTCACCACCGACTCGCACGTCGTGAAGCCGATCTTCTTCCCCGGCGGCGACATCGGGCGGCTCGCCGTCTGCGGCACCGTGAACGACCTCGCCATGATGGGCGCGACGGAGCCGCTCGCGCTCACCTGCGCCGCCATCCTGGAGGAGGGCTTCCCGCGCGCGGACCTCGAGCGGATCGTCGCCTCGATGCGCGAGGCCGCCCAGGAGGCCCGGGCGCCCATCGTCACCGGCGACACGAAGGTGATGGGCAAGGGCGAGCTCGACGGCGTCGCGCTCAACACGGCGGGAGTCGCCCTCGCGGAGCGCGTCGTCACCGACGCCGGCCTGCGCGCGGGCGACCGGCTCATCGTCACCGGCGACGTCGGGGACCACGGCATGGCGATCATGTCGCGGCGCCACGATCTCCGGCTCGACGGCGACCTCCGCTCGGACGTGGCGCCCTTGAACGGGCTCGTGCGCGAGGCGCTCCGCGCCGGCGGCGAGGACGTCGTCGCCATGAAGGATCCGACGCGCGGCGGCGTGGCGGGCGTCCTCCACGAGATGGCCGCGAAGGGCAAGGTCGGCATCGTGCTCGAGGAGGCCGCGGTGCCGATCCGCGACGAGGTCCGCGCCGCGAGCGAGATGGTCGGGATCGACCCGCTCCTCGTCGCGAACGAGGGCAAGGCCGTCGTCGGCGTGCGCGCCCGGTCCGCGGAGAGGGTGCTCGCCGCGATCCGCGCGCACCCGCTCGGCCGGAACGCCGCGATCGTCGCGACCGCGGTCCCGGAGCGTCCGGGCACCGTGATCCTCGACACCGGCTTCGGCCGGCGCATCCTCGCCGAGCCCGAGGGCGAGCTCCTCCCGAGGATCTGCTGATGCCGGAGCGCTCGAGCATCCGCGTCGAGAGGGACGGCGGCGTCGGCCTCCTGCTCATGGACCGCCCCGAGCGCTTCAACGCGCTCGACGTGAAGATGGCGCAGGACCTCCGCGCCGCGGGGCTCAAGCTCGCGCGCGACGAGGGCGTGCGCGCGGTCGTGCTGCGCGGCACGGGCGGCAAGGCGTTCTGCTCGGGCGCCGACCTCAAGTACATCCGCGGCGGTGGCGCGGAGCCGGACCTCGGCTACCTCGCGCCCGGCGCGCGGCCCGTGCCGCAGGGCTTCGGCGCGGTCTTCCAGCAGATCCTCGAGTACCTGCACTCGACCATCTCCGAGATCCGGCGCGCGCCGAAGCCGTGGGTCGCCGCGGTCGACGGCGTCGCCGCGGCCGGCGGGCTCGGCCTCGCCATGGCGTGCGACCTCGTGGTCGCCTCCGAGCGCTCCTCGTTCGAGTGGGCCTACGCGAAGACCGCGCTCTGCGGCGCGGAGAGCTCGACGTTCTTCCTCCCCAGGCTGGTCGGCTTCCGGCGCGCGATGGGCATGGCGCTCCTCAACCCCCGCCTCGACGCGCGCACCGCCCGCGAGTGGGGGCTCGTGAACGAGGTCTTCCCCGACGCGCGCTTCGACGCGGAGGTGCTCGCGCTCGCGCGCCGGCTCGCGGAGCTGCCCACGCGCTCCGTCGCGATGACGAAGGCGCTCATGAACCAGTCGGCCGGCGTGGACCGGCTCGACTGGCACCTCGACCAGGAGCTCGAGAGCCTGCGGCGCAGCGCCGACTCGGCGGACTTCGCCGAGGGCATCGAGGCCTTCTTCGGAAAGCGCCCGCCGCGCTTCCAGGGGAAGTAGGGACCGAGCATGGCCGATCCGTCATCCCAAGCCAGGAAGATGCAGTTCCGCGATCCCGCCCGCGCGAAGGCGCTCGCCGCGGCGCTGCAGAAGGTCGTCGACGACGTCGGCCGGCCCGTGTCCGTCATGCACGTGTGCGGCAGCCACGAGCAGGCCATCGCGCGCTTCGGCCTCCGCGCCGCGTTCCCCAGGGCGCTCACCGTGATCATGGGCCCGGGCTGCCCGGTGTGCGTCACCGACTGCCCGGAGATCGACGAGGCGGTGGCGCTGGCGCGCCAGGGCGTGCGCATCGCCACCTACGGCGACATGCTCCGCGTGCCCGGCACCTCACGCTCGCTCGCCGACGCTGCCGCCGAGGGCGCGAAGATCGAGAGCGTCTACTCGGTCACGCAGGCCGTCGAGCTCGCCGAGAAGCACCCGGGCGAGGAGGTCGTCTTCTTCGCGTCCGGCTTCGAGACCACCGCGGTCGCCACGGCGGCGGTGATCCTGGCGGGGCTGCCGAAGAACCTGTCGATCCTCTCCGCCCATAAGTACATCCCGCCCGCGATGGAGATCGTGGCGGAGATGCCCGACTCGAAGGTCGAGGGCTTCCTCGCGGCGGGCCACGCCGCCGCCATCACCGGGTCGGACGTGTTCCTCCCCTTCGTGGAGCGCCACCGGATCCCGGTCGTCGTCGCCGGCTTCGAGCCGCTCGACGTGCTCGCCGCGCTCGTGCGGCTCGTCGAGCTCGTGAAGGAGAAGCGGCCCGCCGTCGAGAACATGTACCCGCGCTGCGTGACCGCGAAGGGGAACGGCCCGGCCCAGGAGAGGCTCTGGAAGGTGTTCCGCCTGCACGGCGGGCGCTGGCGCGGCATCGCGCACATCCCGAACGGCAACCTGCGGCTCACGGACGAGTGGGCCCACGTGGACGCGCGGCGGCGCTTCCGCATCGACCTCGCGTCGCTGTGGGATCACGCGCCGTCGGCCCTCGCCCAGCGCTGCGTCTGCGGCGACATCATGGCCGGGCTCAAGAACCCGACCGACTGCGAGCTCTACGGCAAGGAGTGCCTGCCGGAGACGCCGGTGGGCGCCTGCATGGTCTCGTCCGAGGGCGCCTGCCGCATCTGGCACACCTACGGCGGGGTGCCGGATCTGCGCGAGGTCGCGTAGTGCACGAGTACTCGCTCGTGGAGGCGCTCGTGCGCCGCGTGGAGGCGGAGGCCCGGAAGCGCGGCGCCGTCGCCGTCCACCGGCTGTCCGTGCGCGTCGGTGAGCTGTCGGGCGTCGACCCCGAGCTCTTCGCCACCGCCTACGAGACGTTCCGCGCCGGGACCATCTGCGAGAGGGCGCCGCTCGCCGTGGCGCGCGTCGCGGCGAGCTGGTCCTGCCCGTCGTGCCGCCGGCCCATCGCGAAGGGCGACGTCCTGCGCTGCGCGGGCTGCGGCGAGCCCGCCCGGCTCGACGACGGCGGCGACGCGCTCCTGCTCGACGGCATCGAGATGGAGGTGCCCTGATGTGCACGACCTGTGGCTGCGGCGATCCGGAGCTGGTCCCGGTGGAGCTGCACGAGAAGATCCTCGCCGGGAACGACCGCACCGCGCGGCACAACCGCGAGCACTTCGTCGCCTCGGGCGTGCTCGCGCTGAACCTCATGGGCTCGCCCGGCTCCGGCAAGACCGCCGTGCTCGAGGCGACGGCGAAGGCGGCCGCGGCGAAGGGATGGCGGCTCGCCGCAGTCTCCGCGGACCTCGCCACCGACAACGACGCGCGCCGGCTGGAGAAGGCGGGCATCCCGTCCAAGGCGATCACGACCGGGCAGGCGTGCCACCTCGACGCCGAGCTCGTGCACCGCTCGCTGCACGACTTCCCGTGGAAGGAGACGGACGTCTTCTTCATCGAGAACGTGGGCAACCTCGTCTGCCCGGCCATCTACGACCTCGGCCAGGCGGCGAACGTGGTCGTCCTCTCGGTGACCGAGGGCGAGGACAAGCCGCTCAAGTACCCGGTCATGTTCCAGAAGGCCGACCTCGTCCTCGT
>DASSQM010000030.1:0-3080 GCA_035702465.1 Anaeromyxobacter sp.
ACGAACGCGTAGGCGTACTGGGTGAAGCCCTGGCACGCCGCGAGCAACAGCCCCGCGTGCCGCGGGTTCTCGTGGAGCAGCGACTCCATGGTCTTGAGGCCGAACGGGATCGCTTCGCGCACCAGCTCCGGATCGTCGTCCGACGCGTACGTCGTCCCCGTCGACGAGGCGGCGCCGGCGGCGTACGAGACCACCACGGTCTTGCAGCCGGTCGCGCCGGCGGCGAGCAGGGAGATGGCGATGGCGGAGAGGACGCGCTCCACTTTGGAAAAGGTCCGCGCGCGGAAGGTTCGTGGTAGTCATAGGCGCCCCTCCGCTGGGGGTCAACCAACTTCGCCGTGACCGCCGCGACACCGGCTGCGACCACCGAGCGCGAGAAGCTGGGGACGAGCGTGGAGCGCGCGCTCGTCGCGTTCCTCCTGCTCGCGATGGTGCTCCTGCCCGCGGCGTCGACCGTGTCCCGCCGGCTCCTCGGGCGCGAGCTGCCCGGCTCCGCGGTCCTCGCGCAGCACATCACCCTGTGGGTCGGCTTCCTCGGCGCGCTGCTCGCCACCATCTCGGGGAACCACCTCGCCCTCTCCACGCTCGACGTCGTCCCCGCGGGCTGGCCGCGCCGGGCGGCGCGGTTCTTCGGGCACGCGGTCTCCGCCGCGACGACGGCGCTGCTCGCGTTCGGCTCGCTGAAGCTCGTCCAGTCGGAGTGGCACGGCTTCGGGGTGGTGGCGTTCGGGATCCGCGTGGCGTGGAGCCAGCTCGTCATGCCCGTGGGGTTCGCGGTCATGGCGCTCCGCTTCGCGTGGCGCGCCGGCGACGAGTGCGAGGCGAGGGGCTGCTGGATGCAGCGCGCGGCGGCGCTCGCGATCGCGGCGGCGGCGTTCCTGCTCGGCCGCGCCCCGCCGTCGGGCGGGATCGCGGCGGTGCTCGCCATCCTCGTCTTCCTCGCGTTCCTGCTCGGCGCGCCGGTGTTCGTCGCCATGAGCGGCATCGCGATGGCGCTCTTCTACTGGCAGGGCGGGCCGCAGGCGATCGCGGCGGTGCCGACGGAGGCCTACAACCTCGTCTCCTCCGCGACGCTGCCCGCCATCCCGCTCCTCACCGTGGCGGGCTACGTCCTCGCGGAGGGCGGCGCCACGCGGCGCCTCGTGCGCGCCTACAAGGGGTTCTTCGGCTGGATGCCGGGCGGCGTCGCCGTGATGACGACCTTCGTGTGTGCGCTCTTCACCACGTTCACGGGCGCGTCCGGCGTGACCATCCTCGCGCTCGGCGGGCTCCTCCTGCCCTCCCTGCTCGAGGACCGGTACCCGGAGGACTTCTCGGTCGGTCTCGTCACGGCGGCGGGGTCGCTCGGGCTCCTCTTCCCGCCGTCGCTCCCCGTCATCCTCTACGGCGTCGTGGCGCAGGCGCCCATCGATCACCTGTTCCTCGGCGGCCTCCTCCCGGGCCTGCTCATGGTCGTGCTCGTCGCCGGGTACGGCATCGCGGTGGGCGTGAAGGCCGGCGCGCCGCGCGTCGCGGAGCGGCCGCGCGACGCGCTCGCGGCGCTGTGGGACGCGAAGTGGGACCTCGGCCTGCCCGCGCTCGTCGTCGTGTCGATCGTGACCGGCTTCGCGACGATCGTGGAGGCGGCCGCGCTCGCGGCGGCGTACTCGATCGCGGTCGAGCTGCTCATCTTCCGCTCGATCCATCCGATCAAGGACCTGCCCCGGGTGCTCGTCCACGGCGCCTCGCTCGTGGGGAGCGTGCTCATCCTGCTCGGCACCGCGCTCGGGCTGAAGTCGTGGCTCGTCGACGCGGAGATCCCGACGCGCCTCGTGGACTGGATGACGTCGCACGTCCACAGCCCCGCGCTCTTCCTGCTCATGCTGAACGCGGTGCTCCTCGTGCTCGGGAGCGTCCTCGAGATGTACAGCGCGATCGTGGTGCTCGCGCCCCTCGTCGCGCCGCTCGGCGTGGCCTACCACGTCGACCCCATCCACCTCGGCGTGGTGTTCCTCGCGAACCTCGAGCTCGGGTTCCTCTTCCCGCCGATGGGGCTGAACCTCTTCCTCTCCGCGTCGCGGTTCGGGAAGCCGCTGCCGTACGTCTACCGGAAGGCGCTGCCCTTCCTGCTCATCATGTCGGTCGGCGTCCTCGCCATCACGTACCTGCCGGCGATCACGACGGGCGTCGTGCGGCTCCTGGCCCGCTAGACCGACGCGAGCACGGGCCGCAGCGCCTCGACGAGCGCGCGGCTCACCCGCGCGTGGCTCGCGCGCCACTCCGCGCTCGCGTCGGGGCCCACGCGGTTCGCCACGGCGAGGACCGCGGCCGCGGGCACCCCCGCGTCGGCGCACGCCGCGAGGACGCCCGCGAGCTCCAGGTGCTCCGCCGCGCCGAGCGCGGCGAGCGCTCGCGCGCCGTCGGCGGTGCACGTGATCGCCGGCGGGACCACCACGTCGTGCGCCGGCAGCGCGAGCGGGAGGGACCAGGACGCCTCGAAGCGGACCGCCTCGAGCTCGGGCCGGTAGGCGCGACCCTCCCGCTCGTCGAGCGAGGAGACGATCGCCGCGCGCGCGGCGAGCAGGTCGCCGACCGCGAGCCGCGCGTCGTACGCGCCGCAGGTGCCGACGAAGAGGACGCGCGCGGGCCGATCCTCCGCGAGGAGCCGCGCGGTCCGGGCCGCCGCCGTCACCGCCCCGACGCCGACCGCCGCCGCGCGCCAGCCCGCGGGAGGAGCCGCGTCGAGGCCGGCGAGCTCCGGCGGGAACGCGGCGAGGAGCAGGGAGGGCGCGCCGGTCGTCATCGCCCGGATCGTAGCACCGCCGCGCGCGCGCCCGGCGGCCACCCCTCCCGGAGCGCGAACACCGCCAGCGCCACCGCGTACGCGCCGAGCACGTCGATGGTGTAGTGCAGGTGCGAGAGGAAGACCGACAGGACGACGAGGACGTGGCCGGCGAGGGCCGCCCAGCGCAGCCGCCGGCTCGGCCAGAGGTAGAGGAGCAGGAGGAACGTCGTCGCCGTGTGGCCGGAGAAGAAGAGGTCCTTCGTGAGGTACGCCGCCATGGCGTCCTTCGCGAACACCTGCCACGGCGAGAGGAGCG
>DASSQM010000031.1:0-7595 GCA_035702465.1 Anaeromyxobacter sp.
GCCGAGGAGCGGGGTCACCTGGGTCGAGCCGGAGCTCGTCGTGGAGGTCCGATACAAGGAGCGCACCGGTGACGGCCTCCTGCGGCACCCGGTGTTCCTGCGCGTCCGCGACGACAAGCGCGCCGACGAGGCGGACGGGCCGCCGCCCGTGCACGCGGAGCCGCCGCCGCCGCCGCGGGCGAGCCGCGCCCCCGCCGGCGCGCGGCGCGTCGAGGTGACGAACGGCGACAAGGTCTTCTTCCCGGGAGAAGGGATCACGAAGGGCGAGCTGGTCGCGTACTACCGGGAGATCGCGCCGCACATGCTGCCGTTCCTGAAGGACCGGCCCATCGTCCTCACCCGCTATCCGGACGGCATCGAGGGGAAGAGCTTCTTCCAGAAGGACGCGCCCGAGTGGCGCCCGGAGTGGATGCGCACCGTGCGCATCCACAGCGAGGAGGGGGAGCGGGATCTCGATCACTTCCTCGTCGACGACGCGGAGGGGCTCGCGTGGATCGCGAACATGGGCACCATCCCCATCCACGTGTTCTCGAGCCGCGTCCCGAGCCTGGAGCGGCCGGACTGGTGCATCGTGGATCTCGACCCGAAGGAGGCGCCGTTCGCGCACGTGGTGCGCATCGCCCGTGCCGTCCACGATCTCTGCGACGAGATCGGGCTCCCCTCGTACCCGAAGACGACGGGGCAGAGGGGGCTGCACGTGCTCGTCCCCCTCGGCCGCCAGCTCACGCACGAGCAATCGCGCAGCCTGGGCGAGCTGCTCGCCCGCGCCGTCGAGGCGGAGCTGCCGGACATCTCCACCACCGCGCGCGCGGTCGGCGCGCGCGGGGGGCGCGTCTACCTCGACTTCATGCAGAACGGGTTCGGGAAGACGATCGCGGCGCCGTACACGGTGCGGCCGAAGCCGGGCGCCCCGGTGTCGGTGCCGCTGCGCTGGAGCGAGGTGAACGGGCGGCTCGACCCGTCGCGCTTCACCATCCGCACCGCCCCGGCGCGCGCGGCGAAGGGCCGCGATCCGCTCCTGCCGGTGCTCGCGGAGAAGCCCGACCTGCTCACCGCGCTGGAGCGGCTGCGTGCGCGCCTCGCGCCAGCGGCCCGCTCGGACCGGCGGTGAGGACGCGCAGGGGACCCGGACCGCCGGTGACGCCGCGCCGATTGTCTTCCTGGCAATCGCCGAAAAGGCATGGACAATCCGTGCCACTCGACTATATTGCGGTCGTTCCCAAGGAGCTTTGGATGCCCCGACCCGCACGCAACGACTCCATCGACGCGATCCTGCGCGACACCGCGAGCCGCGTCGTCTCCCGCCTCTCCTCCGTGATCGCCCGGCAGGTGGCGGACCTGGTGCAGGAGGGCGTCCGCCGCGAGCTCGGCGCGAACGGCGCGCGCCGTCCCGGGCGGCGCGCCCGCGCCCGCGGCGACATCACGCGCTGGGTCGCCGACACGCGCGCGCGGCGCGTGCCGAACTTCGTCATCGAGCTGACCGGCCTCGACACGAAGAAGAAGATCGTCGCCAAGTACGGCCCGAACGCCGCGTTCGAGAAGGGCAGGCCGGCGCCGAAGGCGAAGGCCTGAGCCGTCCGCGCCCCGCGGCGCGTCAGCCCCCCCGGTCCACGAGCCCCGCGACGCACCCCGCGCGCTCCAGCGCGTCCGCCGCGCCGCCGACGAGCGCCTCGCGCACCCAGAAGCCCGCGCCGCGCCGCACGCCGCCGGAGAAGAGCGCGGTCCGCGACGCGAACTCCTCCACCTCGACGGCGAACTCGAGGCCCGCCTCCTCGAGCACCCGCTCGACCTGCTGCGCCTCGCCGAGCGTCGCCGCGAGGTACACGCGGACGATCTCCGCGCCCTCCTCGAAGTCGTCCATGGGAATGCGCGCCACGGCTGCAATGGTACCCGGGGCGCCCGTCCCCCGCGCTATCCTTTCGCGGCCATGACCCTGCGGACCTCGCTCCTCGCCGCGCTCGCGGCCGCCCCTGTGCAGGCAGCGCTCGAGGAGCACCTCCCCGACGCGCTCCTCCGGCAAGGCCCGCGCGGACTCCTCTGGTGGCAGTGGGTCGCCATCCCCGTGCTCGTCGCGTTCGCGCTCCTGCTCGGGTGGGCGCTGGGCTGGGTGACGCGCCGGGTGCTCGGGAAGCTCGCCGCGCGGACGCGCGCCACCTGGGACGACGCGGTGGTCCAGCGGGTGGCGCGGCCGCTCGCGGCGCTGTGGGCGATCGCGGTGGTGACCGCGGTCCACCCCGCGCTCTCGCTCGGCGAGGGTCCGCAGTCGGTGGTCGACCGCGCGCTGCGCGCGGCGACGTACCTCGTCCTGTTCTGGGCCGCATTCCGCGTCCTCGACGTCCTGTTCGCGGCCGCGATGTCGTCGCCGTTCGCGCGCGCGAGCCCGAGCCTGCTCGGCGTGCTCCCGCTCGGGCGGAAGCTCGGGAAGATCCTCCTCCTGGCGCTGGGCCTCGTCGCGGTGCTGAGCGAGCTCGGGTTCCAGGTGGCGAGCCTCCTCACCGGCCTCGGCATCGGGGGCATCGCGCTCGCCCTCGCCGCGCAGAAGACGGTCGAGAACCTCTTCGGCTCCGTCGCCATCGGCGTGGACCAGCCGTTCCGCGTCGGCGACCTCGTCAAGGTGGACGACGTGCTCGGACACGTCGAGGCGATCGGGATGCGCTCGACGCGCATCCGGACCCTGGACCGCACCGTCGTCACGCTCCCGAACGGGAAGCTCGCCGACATGCGCGCCGAGACGTTCGCGGTGCGCGACCGCATCCGGCTCTCCACGAACCTCGGGCTCGTCTACGGAACGACCGCGGAGCAGCTCCGCGCCGTCATCGCCGGGATCGAGGGGGCGCTCCGCGCCCACCCGAGCATCCTGCCCGACGGGATCTCGGTCCGCTTCACCGCCTTCAAGGACTCCTCGCTCAACGTCGAGGTGATCGCCTCGTCGCGCACGCGCGACTGGGACGAGTTCACGCTCGTCCGCCAGGAGCTCTATCTGCAGTTCATGGCGGTGGTGGAGAGGGCGGGGACGAGCTTCGCTTTCCCTACACGAACGGTCCACGTGAGGGGCGATTCCTCTCGCACCTGAAGGCAACGGGCCCGGTCGAACGACCGGGCCCGCGCGAGTTGGTGGAGCTGATCGGGATCGAACCGACGACCTCTAGAGTGCGATTCTAGCGCTCTCCCAGCTGAGCTACAGCCCCACGAGGTCTTCTCCGGAACGGAGGGACGCATCCTTAACGGTTCGCGGCTGGAGGTGTCAAGGGTAGTTTGACTCGGTTGGGGTCCGTTGATAGACGGGAACGGCTCCCATGCCCGCGCCCTCCAAGCAGCCCACGCCCGCCGAGCTCTCCAGCCTCGAGCACGCCTTCGCGGCCGATCCCGGATCGGACGCGTACCGGCCCCTCACCGAGGCGTATCTCGCGATGGGGCGCTTCATGGAGGCGATGGTCGTCTGCAAGAAGGGCGTGAAGGCCCACACGGACGATCCCGCCGCGCGGGTGCTCCTCGCGAGGGTCTACGCGGAGCAGGGCAAGGACCGGAAGGCCTTGGAGGAGCTGCAGGCGGTGCTCGCGGCGTACCCGACGTTCGCCGCCGCGAACCGCATGGCGGGCGTGCTGCACCTTCGCCTCGGCGAGCGCGACGCGGGCGAGGCGGCCCTCCGGCGTGCCGCGGAGGCGGCGCCGGACGACCCGGAGGTGCGCGAGGCGCTCGCGAAGCACGGCATCTCCGTGGTGCAGAAGCCGCCGGCCCCCGCTCCGGCCGCCGGCGGGCCGCCCGTCGCGCCGCGCGTCGCCCCGCGCACGCAGGGGGCGGGTGGGCAGGCGGCCGCCACGGCGGTCGCCGCTGCGCCCGCGGAGGACCACACCGGCATCACCGGCGAGATCCGCATCGACGAGGCCGCGCCGTCGCCCACGCCGGTGCCCGGACGGAACGTGAAGTACGCCGAGCACCTCGCCGAGAAGTACGCGACGCGCGAGTTCACCATCTCCACGCCGGCGGGCCAGCGCGCGCGCGCGGGGAAGAAGGCGACCGTCGCCACGACGGTGGGGCTCTTCGCCGTGCTCGTCCTCGCGCTCGGCGGGTTCTGGCTCTTCAACAAGTCGCGCGCCGAGACCATCCGCGAGATCGATCGCCTCCTGAAGGAGGCGCTGCCGCTCGTCGACAAGGACGTGCCCGCGGCCTACGCGGACGCCGCCGCGCGCTTCCGCGCGATCCTCGCGAAGGACGACAAGTCGATCGCGGGACACGCGTTCCTCGCCTACGTCGACGCGATCCTCGCGGGCGAGCACGCCGCGGGCGACGACGTGAAGGGCGAGGCGCTCCGGCACGTCGAGGCAGCGCGCAAGCTCGGGCAGCGCCATTCGCACCTCGTCGCCGCGGAGGCCTACCTGCGGCTCTACGGCGGAGATCCCGCCGGCGCGAAGGAGACGCTGAAGGGCGTGCTCCAGGGCGAGGAGGGCGTGCAGAGCCCGTTCCTCTTCGGCGTGCTCGGCGCCGTGCACCTCAAGGAGGGCGAGCTCGACCAGGCGCGCGAGATCCTCGCCAAGGCGCAGAAGGCCAGCCCGGGCGACGTGCGCGTCGCGTGGCTCCTCGCGGAGCAGTTCCGGCGCCGCGGCGAGGGCTACGAGCTGCAGGCGACCGGCTTCTACGACTACGCGCTCCGCATCCACAAGGATCACCTCTCGTCGATCCTCGGGAAGGCGCTCGTCCTGCTCGATCGCGGCCAGATCGACGAGGCGGCCCGGGCGGCCGAGCTCGTGCTGTCGCCGCAGGCGGCGGCGTCGAAGCCGCAGCAGGCGCTCGCGTACGCGATCCGCGGCGGCGTGCTCGCGGCCCAGGGCAAGGCGGCCGACGCGAAGGGCGCCGAGGAGCAGGCGGCGAAGCTCGACCCGACGAGCGCGGACATCCCGCACCGGATCGCCCTGCGCAAGCTCCGCGAGGGCGACGCCGCCGGCGCGATCGAGGCGATGCAGCGCGCCGTCACGCTCGATCCGCGGCGCGTCTCGCTCTACGCGGACCTCGTGCGCGCGCTCCTCGCGCGCGAGGGCGGTGCGAAGCAGGCCATCGAGACGGTGAAGAAGGCGGTGGCGCGGCTCGGCGAGAGCCCCCGCCTCGCGCTCGTCCTCGGCGACGCCTACCGCGCGGCGGGCGACGCGGACCTCGCGCGCGGACAGTACGAGAAGGCCATCCAGCTCGGGCGGCCTTTCCCCGACGCGCGCGTCGCGCTCGCCCGGCTCCACCGCGCGAAGAACAACATCCCCGGCGCGCTCGTCGAGCTCACGCAGGCCATCGACGAGTACGGCCAGGGCGGCGCCGGAGGCGGCGCGGCCGCCGCGTACGTCGAGATGGCCGAGGCCGAGCGCGCCCGCGGCGCGAGGGCGGACGTCTTGAAGGGGCTCTACGCGAAGGCGCTCGAGAAGGACCCGGCGAGCTGCGACGCTCTCTGGGGCGCGGCGAAGATCGAGCTCGACCAGGGCTCGCTCGGCGAGGACGGGCGGCGCCGGCTCGAGACGTACACGCGCGTGTGCCCGCGCGCGGCGCACGCGAGCGAGGCGGCGAGGATCGTGGGGAAGTAGGGGCGCGCTACTTCGCCTTCGCCGCCTTCTTCCGCTCCTCCTCGTCGCGCTTCTTCACGGCCTTCTCGATCTCCTCCATCGGGTTGCCGCGCACCGCCTGCGGCTTCCCGGCCGCGGTGCGCGCATCGACCACGGATACGACGATCTCCGGGCTCCACGCGCCGTCGACCTGCACGACGGCCGTCGTCTCGCCGGGTCCCACCGCCCAGAGCTGGGCGCGGCCGTCGCCGCGGCAGACGGCCTCGTTCGCGCAGCGGCTCGTGGCGACGCGCCCCTGGATCGGCGCGCCGGTCTCGTCGAACGCCGCGACCTCGAGCCGGAAAGGCGAGGGCTCGTCGGTCATCTTGAGCGCCGCGCGCGCCGGGCTCGCCGTCACCCTCGAGACGACGCGCACGAGCACGGGCACCTCGCCGCGCACGTCGCCGATCGAGCAGCGGATCGCGGCGCTGCCCGGGCCCGTGGCCGTCACGGTGCCGTCGTTGTGCGGTCCCGAGACCTTCGCGACGGCGTCATTGGTGGACGACCACGCGCAGATCTGGTCCGGCACCGCCTTCCCGTTCTTCGCAATGGGCGTGGCGTGGACCTTCGCCGTCTGCCCGCTCACGCCGAACCGCAGCGCCGAGGGGTCCATCTCGATGCGGGCCGGCTTGTCGCACGCGGCGGCGGCGAGGAGCGCGAGCGAGGCGAGGGCGATCGGTCGGTGGGACATGCCGCGGATCGTACCGCGGTCCGGCCCGTCAGCGGAGCGCCGGGGCCACGTGGTACAGCATGAGGTAGACGACCACCCCCGTCACGGACACGTACAGCCACACCGGCAGCGTCGCGCGCGCGATGCGCCGGTGCGCGGGGAAGCGGGACTTGAGCCCCAGGAACAGCGTGCGGAGCACGAGCGGCGCCGCGAGCGCCGCGAGCAGCGTGTGGCTGCCCAGGACCGCGAGGTACGCGACCCGGAGCGCGCCGTCGCCAGGGAAGCGGTGCGTCCCGGTGAGCGCCATGCGCGTCAGGTAGCCGGCGAGGAACAAGGTCGAGCAGCCGACGGCGGCGAGCATGAGCGCGCGGTGGCGCGCGCGCCGCCCCTGGCGGATCGCCCGGAAGCCGAGCACGACGAGCGCCGCGCTCGCCCCGTTCAGCGTGGCGTTCACCGTGGGGAGCGCGTCGGCGACCGTCACGAGCGCGGGGCCCTCCGGCTCGCGGCGATGGCGAGCGCGAGCGCCGCCGCGGCGAACGCGGCGCACACCGCGAGGTCCCACGCCGCGCCGCCCGGGAGGACGCCCGGCGCGTCGCCGCCGGCGAGCGCGCGGCGCGCCGCGGACACGGCGTGCGCGAGCGGGTTCGCGCGCATCGCAGCGGCGAGGCCCGGGTGGCCGGCGGGCGGCGGGAACATCGCGCCGGAGACCACCCAGAGCGGCACGAGGAACGTCATCTGGATGGCGTGGTAGCCCTGCAGGTGATCGAGCCCCCACGCCACGGCGAAGCCGAGCGCCGCGAGCGCGATCCCCGCGAGCGCGAGCGCCGCGACGAGGAGCGGCCAGTTCACCGAACGCCAGGGGAAGCCCGCGGCCGGGGAGAGGACGAGGAACAGCGCCGCCTGCGTGAGCGCGACCGACGTCGAGCCGAGCGTCTTTCCGAGGACGAGCGCCGCGCGCGAGCCCGGCCCGGCCTGCACCGACTGCAGGAAGCCGCGGGGCCGGTCCTCGATGACGGAGGCGGTCGTGAAGATGGCCGCGAACAGCACGACCATGAGGACCACTCCCGGGTAGAAGTACGCGAGGTAGGGGACGTCCGCCCCCGGGAACCGGAACGTGCCGGAGAGCCCGCCGCCGATGACGAGCCAGAAGATGATCGGCTGCCCGAGCGCGCCCACGAGCCGCGACGGCTGCCGGAAGAACCGCACGAGATCGCGGCGGGCGAGGACGAGGGTGGTGGCGAGGTCGGAGGCGAGGGCGGAGTGGGGAAGCGGGGTCGAGGTCGAGGTCGGCGTCGAGGTCGGGGTCGCGGTCGAGGTCGGGGTCGCGGTCGGGGTCGAGGTCG
>DASSQM010000032.1:0-2021 GCA_035702465.1 Anaeromyxobacter sp.
TGCAGGCGGAGGGGTTCCGCGCGAGCCGCAGGGAGTGGTGGCACTTCGACGCGCCGGAGGCGAAGGGCGCGCCGCTCCTCGACGCGCCCGTCTCGCCATGACGACGCCCGCCCGGGACCGCGCCCTCGCGGCGCTCGCGCACCTCTCGGCGGAGGAGGGCCTCGCGACCGTCGCGCGGCGCCTGGAGGCAGCCGGCGACGGCGCCGGCCCGCTGTCCTCGTTCGCGGCGGGCTCCGAGCGCCGCCCGTCGCCGGACCGCATCGACGGCTCGCTGCTCGAGGCGATCTGCGCCCGGTCGCTCGGCGGCGCGCGCGGCGCGGTCTTCACGCCGGAGCGCGAGGCGCGCGTCCTCGCCGCGTTCGGGCTCGCGCACGCGGCCGCCCGGCGAGGAGGCCCCGCGCCGGCCGCCGGCGTGGCGGCGCTCCTCGCGGGGAGGCGCCACCGGGCGCTCGCCCGCGCGCTCGACGGCGCGGCCGTGCTCGACCCGGCGTGCGGCGCGGGGGCCCTCCTCGCGGCCGCGGACCGCCTCGCGCGCGGCCTCGGCGCTCGCCTCGCGCTGCGCGGCCTCGAGGTGACCGCGCTCGCCGCGGACGCCGCCCGCGCGCGCCTGCGGCTCCTCGGGGCCGACGCCGCCATCGAGGGCGGCGACGCCCTGGCGGCGCGCTGGCCCGCCGCCGACCTCGTGCTCGCGAACCCTCCGTTCCTGCGCCACGAGGCGCTCTCCGCCCGCGAGAAGGACCGGGCCGTGCGGGCGAGCGGCCTCTCGCGCCAGGCAGATCTCTCGGCGCACTTCGCGGCCGTCGCCCTCCGGCGGGCGCCCGTGGCGGCGCTCGTCTGGCCGCGCGCGCTCGACGTGTCGCGCTCGTCGGCGCCGCTCCTCGCCGACGCCCGGGCGCGCGGCGGCTTCGTCCTGCGGCTCCGCTCGCGCGCGGCGGGGAGCTTCGCGGCGTCCGTCGACACGCTCCTCGCGGTTTGGGCGGAGGGCGCCGAGGACGCGCCCGCCGCGGAGGCGTCGGCGCCGCTCGCCGACCTCTCGGACGCCGAGCTCGCGGCGCTGGCGCGCGGCGCCGGCGGGCGGCGCATCCGGCTCGCGCCGCGCCCCTGCCTTCGGCCGGTCGGGCCCGGCGGTCCGGCGCGGCTCTCGGACCTCTGCGACGTGCGCTTCGGCACGAAGACGGGCTGCAACGCGTTCTTCCACCTGCGCCCGGGCGCGCCGGGCACGTTCCGCTCCGAGCTCGCGGGCGAGGTCGCGCTCGAGCCGGACGACGTCGTCCCGCTCCTCGCGACGCTCAAGGAGGCGCGCGCCCCGGAGGTCGCGGAGCGCGAGCGCGTGCTCTTCCGGCCCGCGCGGGCGGCGCTCGGCGCGGCGGCGCTCCGGTACGTGGCGCTCGGCGAGGCCGCCGGCGTGCACGAGCGGCCCACGTGCGCCGGGAGGACGCCGTGGTGGCGCCTCGCCCCCGGGCGAGGCCCAGCGCCGCTCCTCTACCCCGCCAAGATCGGCGCGCGCGCGTTCGCCTTCCTGAACGCCGATGGGCTCTGGGAGGACAAGAAGTGGCACGCGCTCTTCCCGCGCGGGACCGAGGCGTGGCACCTCGCGCTCGCCCTGTCCTCGACGCCGGTCCGCCTCGCGATCGACGAGGGCGCGCGCCAGCTCACGGGCGCGCAGGCCATCGCGGACGTGGACTGCCGCATCCTCGCGGCGGCGCCTGTCCCGCCGGCGGCCGCGCTCGGCGACGCGGGGGCGGCCCTCGCGGAGCTGCGCCGCGCGCTCGCGCGGGACCCGGTGACGACGGACCTCGCGGCGACGCTCGCGAGGCCCGCGCAGCGGGAGCTCGATCTGCTCGTCGGCCGGCTCCTCGGCCTCGGTCCCGCCGCGGTGGGGCGCGCGCGCCGCGCGCTCCTCGCGCGGGTCGAGGCGCGGCTCGCGCACGGCGAGGCGGTGCGGCGGGTGCTGGCGCGGCGCGGGTGATCGCTACGACAGGTGCGGGTCGCTCGCGGGCGGCGCCGGCGGCGGCTCGGCC
>DASSQM010000033.1:0-5302 GCA_035702465.1 Anaeromyxobacter sp.
AGGGTCGGCTGCTAGTAGATGACGCGTGCAGGACGTCGTCCTCGATCCCGCGCTTCCCGCCGCGAACCAGGGGCTCGCGAGCCTCGACGCGCTCGCCGCGCAGGCGTTCGCGCTCGAGCCGCCGTCGCGGGACGAGCTCCGGGATCTCTTCCGCGGCGAGGCGGGGGTGTTGCTCGACGGGCTCCTCGTGCGCGTCGCGCGCGGGAGCGGCGCGCTCGAGGTGGCCATCGGGGAAGGGCTCACCGCGCTCGCGGTCGGCGACCGCGCGATGCAGCTCACCTTCTCCTCGATCGGCGACTACGCGCAGGAGCGGCTCGGCATCGCGCCGGGCACGGCGAACGCCATGGAGCGGCTCGCGCGAAGGCTGCGCGATCTTCCGCTGCTGCGCGAGGCGGTGCGGCGCGGCGAGGTGAGCGCGCGGAAGGCGCTCGTGGTGTCGCCCGTCGCGCGGGGGGACGAGGAGCGATGGGTGGCGCGGGCGCGCGTCGAGACGGTGCGGGCGCTCGAGTCCGCCGTTCGGGAGGATGCGCGCGCCTCCGCGGCGGCGGGCGACGCCGCGCAGGCGCCTTGGGACCGCGTGGTCGTGGACCTCTCCGCGGACGAGCGCGCCAGGCTGGACGAGGCGATGGCGCTCGCGGGCAAGGTCCTCGGCGCCGGCGCGCCGAAGTGGCAGCGGCTCGAGGCGATCTGCCAGGAGTTCCTCGGCGCGCACCCCGTCGAGCCCGGAGAGGACGAGGAGAAGCCGGTCGGCGAGGAAGTCGTCGCGTGGCTGGAGTCGGCGAAGGCCTTCCTCGAGGAGGAGGCGCGGCAATGGGAGTTCCTCGATTCGCCCGCGCTCGTCGCGTCGCCGGAGACCGCGCTCGACGGCGAGCGCGATCCGCACGTGATCGACACCGAGCTGCGCCGGCTGGCGGGGCTGCGCGACGAGTGGGACGACGTGCTCGGCCACCTCGCGATGCTGATGAAGTGGACGGGCCTCTGGAAGGATCTGCAGTTCGCCTCGTTCTCGCATTACTGCGCGGAGCGGCTGGGGATGGCCGCGAAGACGGTGGGACAGCGCGCGTGGTTGTCGCGCAGGCTCTACTCGTTCCCTGGGCTCCGGGACGCCATGCGGGCGGGACGGGTCTCGTACGAGAAGGCGCGGCTCGTCGCGTCCGTGGCGGACGACGCGAACGTGGGCGAGTGGATCGCCCGCGCCGAGAAGGCCACCTGCGTCGCGCTCCGCCGGGAGATCGAGGCTGCCGAGGAGCGCCAGATGTGTGTGAGGAGAGAGCTCGACCTGCGGGTGCCCCGGCGGGTCGATCGGCTCCTCGCGGCGGCGTTTCGCGCCGCCCGGGAGGCGGAAGGGAGGTGGCTGAAGGCCGGCGAGTGCCTCGCGCGCATCGCGGTGCACTTCATCGCGACGTGGAAGCCTCTGCTGAAGGAGCGCACGACGCGGTCGCGCAAGGTGATCGCTCGCGGCGGAGGGTGGTGCACCGTCCCCGGCTGCAGCCGGCCCGCGGTCAACTCGCACCACATCGAGTTCCTGTCTCACGGCGGCTCCGACGACCTGGCGAACCAGACCGGGATGTGCCTGCCGCATCACCTCCGCGGCGTGCACATGGGGTACATCCGCGTGCGTGGCACGGCGCCGGACGCGCTGACATGGGAGCTTCCGCTCGGGATCGTCGGACGCGGGTCATCGGAGTTTGACTCCCCGCCCGCACCCTCGTAATTTCGCGGCTCTATGCCGCTCGACTGGTCCAGGGAGCGCGTCGTCGTCACGGGCGGCGCGGGGTTCCTCGGCTCGTTCGTGCTCGACGAGCTGCGCCGCCGCGGCGCGAGGGACGTCTTCGTCCCGCGCTCGAAGGAGTACGACCTCGTCGACCTGGCGGCCGTCCGCGCGCTCTACCGGGCGGCCAAGCCGACGATCGTCCTCCACCTCGCCGCGCGGGGGGGCGGCATCGGCGCGAACCGCGACAACCCGGGCAAGTTCTTCTACGACAACCTCATGATGGGCGTGCAGCTCATCGAGGTGGGCCGGCAGGTGGGCCTCCGGAAGCTCGTCGCGCTCGGCACCATCTGCGCGTACCCGAAGTTCTGTCCGGTCCCGTTCAAGGAAGAGGACATCTGGAACGGCTATCCGGAGGAGACCAACGCGCCGTACGGGCTCGCGAAGAAGATGCTGCTCGTGCAGAGCCAGGCGTACCGGCAGCAGTACGGGTTCGATTCCATCGTGCTCTTCCCGGTGAACCTCTACGGGCCGCGCGACAACTTCGACCTCCACACCTCGCACGTCATCCCGGCGCTCATCCGCAAGTGCGTCGAGGCGCGCGAGCGCGGCGACAAGAAGATCGTCGTGTGGGGCACGGGGGCGGCCTCGCGCGAGTTCCTCCACGCGCGGGACGCGGCGGAGGGCATCGTCGCGGCGGCGGAGCGCTACGGGAAGAGCGAGCCGGTGAACCTCGGGGCGGGGTTCGAGATCAAGATCAAGGACCTCGTGCCGCTCGTGGCGCGGCTGTGCCGCTTCGAGGGCGAGATCGTCTGGGACGCGACCAAGCCGGACGGGCAGCCGCGGCGGATGCTCGACACGTCGAAGGCGCTCCGCGAGTTCGGCTGGAAGGCGCGCATCGGCTTCGAGGAAGGGCTCCGCGAGACCGTGGAGTGGTTCGAGAACAACAGGGGACACGCACAGTGAAGAAGGCGCTCATCACCGGCATCACCGGCCAGGACGGCAGCTACCTCGCGGAGCTGCTCCTCGACAAGGGCTACGAGGTCCACGGCCTCATCCGGCGCTCGTCGTCCTTCAACACGATGCGCATCGATCACATCTACCAGGACCCGCACACCCCGGCCTGCCGGCTCTTCCTGCACTACGCGGACCTGAACGACGCCTCGTCCCTGAACCTCGTCCTCAAGAGGCTCCGCCCCGACGAGATCTACAACCTCGGCGCGCAGAGCCACGTGAAGGTCTCGTTCGACATCCCCGAGTACACCGCCGAGGTGACGGGCCTCGGCGCGACCCGGCTCCTCGAGGCGATCCGCGAGCTGGGACTCACCGGCACGCGCGTCTACCAGGCCTCGTCGTCCGAGATGTTCGGCTCCTCGCCGCCGCCGCAGAACGAGAAGACGCCGTTCTACCCGCGGAGCCCCTACGGCTGCGCGAAGGTCTACGCCTACTGGATCGGGGTGAACTACCGCGAGGCGTACAAGCTCCACGTCTCGAACGGCATCCTCTTCAACCACGAGTCGGAGCGCCGCGGCGAGACGTTCGTCACCCGCAAGGTCACGCGCGCCGCCTCGCGCATCAAGCTCGGCCTCCAGAAGAAGCTCTACCTCGGAAACCTGGAGGCGCGCCGCGACTGGGGCTACGCGAAGGACTACGTCGAGGCGATGTGGCTCATGCTCCAGCAGCCGGAGGGCGACGACTACGTGGTGGGCACGGGCGAGTCGCACTCGGTGCGCGAGCTGTGCGAGCACGCGTTCGCGCACGTCGGGCTCGACTACCGCGAGTTCGTCGAGCTCGATCCGCGCTACCTCCGGCCCACCGAGGTGGACTTCCTCCTCGCGGACGGCTCGAAGGCCCAGAAGAAGCTCGGCTGGAAGCCGCGCACCTCGTTCAAGAACCTCATCCGCATCATGATGGACGCGGACGTGGAGCTCGCCGACCGCGAGCGGCGCGCGGGCGCCGGGCCGGCGGTGAGCCGGCACGGCTAGAAGCGGCGATGGGAACCGAGACCGCCAGGACCACGCTCTCCGTCCTCGTCCCCGTCTACAACGAGCAGCACCTCGTCGCGGCGTCGCTCGCCCGGCTGGAGGTGCTCGAGGGCACGCCCCACCTCTCCGCCGTGCAGGTCGTGGTGGTGGACGACTGCTCGCGCGACGCCACCGGCGACGCCCTGCGCGCGTTCGCGCGCGAGCGCGGCATCCCCTGGCGCGACGACGGACCGCTCGAGAACGGCGTCGAGCTGAAGGGCCACGGCACGCACGGCCGCATCGAGTGGGTGTTCCTGCGGCACGTGCTCAACGGCGGCAAGGGCAAGGCCGTCCGCACCGCGCTCTCCGAGGCGACCGGCGCCGTCTCCGTGGTGCACGATGCCGACCTCGAGTACCACCCGCGCGACCTCGCGCGCATCGTGAAGGTGTTCGTGGAGGAGGACGCCGACGCCGTGTTCGGCTCTCGCTTCGCGGGCGGCGAGGCGCGGCGCGCGCTGCTCTTCCGGCACGAGCTCGGGAACCGCTTCCTCACGTTCGTCACGAACCTCATCACGAACGTGAACCTCACGGACATGGAGACCTGCTACAAGGCCGTCCGCACCGACCTCCTGCGCTCGATCCCCCTCGTCTCGAACGACTTCCGCATCGAGCCCGAGCTCACCATCAAGCTCGCCAAGCGCGAGGCGCGCATCTTCGAGATCCCCATCAGCTACTCCGGGCGCACCTACCAGGAGGGCAAGAAGATCAACTGGAGGGACGGGTTCAAGGCGCTCTGGGCGATGCTGCGCTTCTGGATCTCGGACCAGGTGTACGCCGCCGACGAGCACGGCTCGCACATCCTCGGGCGGCTCGCGCGCGCGCCGCGCTTCAACGCGTGGATGGCCGACGTCATCCGCCCCCACTGCGGGCGCCGCGTCCTCGAGATCGGCAGCGGGACGGGCAACCTCACCCGGCGCCTCGTCCCGCGCGACGCCTACGTCGCCTCGGACGTGAACCCGCTCTACCTCCAGACGCTGCGGGCGCTCACGACCGACCGCCCCTACCTCGACGTGAAGCTCACCGACGTGACGCAGGCCACGTCGTTCCCGCGCATCCCGGGCGGCTTCGACACCGTCGTGTGCCTGAACGTCATCGAGCACGTGGACGACGACCGCGGCGCGCTGGAGAACATCCGAAGCGTCCTCTCCGGCGACGGCAAGGCGATCGTGCTCGTGCCGCAGGATCCCCGCATGTTCGGCACGCTCGACGAGGTGCTGGGGCACAAGCGCCGCTACACCGAGGAGTCGCTGCGGAGGGTCGCGGCGGATGCGGGCTTCGAGGTCGCGGAGCTGCTGCGCTTCAACCGCGTGGGCACGCCGGCGTGGTGGCTCAACGGCAAGGTGCTCCGCCGCCGCCACTTCGGGCTCGCGCAGATCGCCGCGCTCAACGTGCTGACGCCCGTCTTCCGCCGCGTGGACCGCCTGCTCCCGTTCCCGCCGCTCTCGCTCATCGCGGTGATGCGCCCCGCGTCGGCCGGCCGCCCGGCCGCCGCCGCGAGGGACGAGCGCGAGCCGCGGATGGCGTGAGACTATAGAAGGAACTCCTTGCGCACCTATCTCCGCCTCTT
>DASSQM010000034.1:0-12628 GCA_035702465.1 Anaeromyxobacter sp.
CGCGGGCGGAGCTACGTCCGGAGCGGGGCGGTGGTCGACCTGAAGATCGAGCCCGGCGCCGTCCGCGCGCGCGTCTGCGGGACCGAGCTGTACGAGGCGACCGTCCGGGTCCGTCGCCTCCCGCGCGCGCGCTGGTCCGCGGTGCGCCGCGCCTCGACGGGGCAGATCGCGAACCTCGTCGACCTCCTCGCGGGAAAGCTGCCCGACGCCGTCCTGCAGGTGCTCTGCGACCCCGAGCGCGGCGTCTTCCCGCGCAGCGGCGAGATCGCGCTCGACTGCACGTGCCCGGACCACGCGCGCCTCTGCAAGCACCTGGCGGCGGTCCTCTACGGGATCGGCGCGCGGCTGGACCGCGAGCCGGAGCTCCTCTTCGTGCTCCGCGGCGCGGACGCGGCGGAGCTCGTCGCGGCCGCCGGCGACGCGGCGTCGCGGTTCGCCTCGCCCGCGCGCCGCGAGGCGACGCTGCCGCGCGACGCGCTCGGAGGGATCTTCGGCATCGAGCTCGAGCCGACCGGCGCGAAGGTGGACCTGGGCGCGCCGGCGCGGCGCGCACGCGGGAAGCGCGCCCCGCGGCGGCGTCACCCGTAGACGACGACCCCGACCACGATCGAGGCGTCGAGCAGGATCCAGCCGATGCAGGCGAGGTAGATGGTGCGGTCGCGCTTCCGCAGGCCGTAGACGAGCCACAGGCACGCGGAGACGAGATACGCGCCCCACGAGAGGAGCGAGACGTTGTGGGCATCGCGGCCGATCCAGATCGCGCCGACCTGAGGCACCGTCATCAGCATCGTGAAGACGGACATGCTTCGGAGGAGCTTCTCGAGGCGCGTGACCGGGGGAGAACGGCGACGGTCCGCATCCGCGCCGGGATCAGGTGCAAGCATCGTCGGGGCCCGCCTTCCGCGTCCGCCGAGCATATCGGATGCGCGCGCGTCCGACCTGGCCCGTCCGGCGCCCACGCCGCGGACGCGTGCGGAAGCCCGGGGCCGTCGCCACGATCCTTGGGGGGACGCATGACGCGAGGACGGAAGGCGCAGGGGAGCGCGGCGGCCGCGAGGCGGAGGACGGCGAGGAACGGCGCGGGGCGGAGGGTGCGGGGGGCCGACCGGGCGGTCGGCTACGCGGTGATCGGCCTTGGGCACATCGCCCAGACGGCGGTGCTGCCGGCGTTCCGGCACGCGCGGGAGAGCGCGCGCCTCGTCGCGCTCGTCTCCGGCGACGCGAAGAAGCGCAAGGCGCTCGCCGCGCGCCACGGCGTCCCGGCGTTCCGCTACGAGGACCTCAAGGGCGGCGCTCCGATCCGCGCGCAGCGGAGCGCCCGTGCGCATCGAGCCGATCGAGCGGCGGAAGCGGCCGACGGCCGCGCAGCGTTCGCACCGGCCCCCGGTCGAGCCTCCCGACCTGGTGCGCGCCGCGTCCCCCGACCGGTAGCGGCGACCGCGAGGTCCGGCCGGCGCCCACTGGACCAGCTAGAATCGTGCGATTGGACCACTTGGTCCACGAGCCCTCCGCGACTTGGCTCTCCCCCGCCGCGGCCCGGCCGGCTACTCGTTCCGGGCGAGGAGCACGCACGTGTCGACTTCGCTCGGAATCAAGCTCGACCCCCGCGCCGACGAGCCGCTGTACCGCCAGCTCTTCGACGAGATCGTCGCCCGCATCCAGAGCGGGACGTTCCCGCCCCGCTACCGCCTTCCCCCCACGCGGGTCCTCGCCCGCGACGTCGCCACGCACCGGAACACCGTCGTCCGCGTGTACCAGGACCTCGAGGCGGCGGGGTTCGTGGTGTCGAGGGTGGGACAGGGGACGTTCGTCGCCGACGCGCCTCCCGCCGCCTCCGGCGACGAGACGCCCGTCCGCCACGGCGGCGCGCTGCCCTGGGCGTCGCTCACGAGCCGCGGCGCGCGAGCGGAGCCGCTGAGCCGCGGCGAGCGGCTCGGCGGTGCGCGGCGGCCGGACACCATCAGCCTCTCCGCGATGCACCCCTCTCCGGACCTGCTCCCCGACGACCTGTTCCGCCGCTGCCTCGAGCACGCGCTGCGCACGCAGCGCGGCAAGGCGCTCGCGTACGCGCCGCGCGAGGGGATCGCGCCCTTGCGCACCCTCGTCGCGGAGGACCTGGCGCGCCAGGGCATCCCCGCCTCGGCCGACGACGTCGTCATCACGACGGGGAGCCAGCAGGCGCTCGACCTCGTGGTGCGGACGCTCGTCAACCCCGACGACGCGGTGCTCGTGAACGAGACGACCTACCACGGCGCGCTGAGCCTCCTCGCCGTCGCCGGTGCGCGGATCATCGGCGTGCCGAGCGACGACGAGGGGCCGGACCTCGCCGCGATCGAGCGCTCCGGGCGGGCGGGCGCGAAGCTCCTCTACCGCATGCCCAACTGCCAGAACCCCATCGGCTGCCGCATCTCGCAGGAGCGCCGCGAGGCGCTCGTCGCGTGGTCGCACGCCGCGGGTGTTCCGCTCGTCGAGGACGACTACGCCTCGGACCTCGATCTCGACGGCTCCGGGTCGCTCACCCCGCTGCGCGCCCTCGACGGCGAGGTGATCTACTTCGGCACGTACTCGAAGAAGCTCATCCCGGCGCTCCGCATCGGCTACGTCGTCTGTCCGCGCGCGCTGCGCCCGGCCGTCTGCCAGATGAAGCAGGCGATGGACCTCGGGACGTCCGCCCTGCTCCAGTACGCGCTCGCCGAGTTCCTCTCGCGCGGCTACCTCGCGCCGCACCTCCGAGCGGTCCGGACGGAGTACCGGCGCCGCCGCGACGCGCTCGAGGAGGCGCTCCGGCGCCACCTGCCCCGAGGCGTCGAGTGGAAGCACCCGGAGGCAGGCGTGGCGCTGTGGATCCCCGCGCCCGACGCCCTCGACGTCGGCGCGCTCCACGCGGAGGCGCAGCGGCTGGGCGTCGCCGTGAGCCCGAGCACGCTCTACGAGGTGGGCGGCGCCCTGCGGCACGGGCTGCGCCTCACGTTCTGCGCGGAGCCCGTCTCGCGGCTCGTCGAGGGCGCGCGCCGGCTCGGCCGTGCGTGGGCGGCCGTCGAGCGGCGCGGCCGGTCCGCCGAGCCGCCGCGCCACATCGAGGTCGTCTAGCGCAGCCGGAGGTCGCAC
This sequence comes from Anaeromyxobacter sp., assembly GCA_035702465.1. Lineage (GTDB taxonomy): Bacteria > Myxococcota > Myxococcia > Myxococcales > Anaeromyxobacteraceae > Anaeromyxobacter. The sequence continues at coordinate 3,109 of DASSQM010000034.1, forward strand.
ATGGAGAAGTCCACGTTCAAGACCAAGCTCGGGCTCGCCGAGATGCTCCGCGGCGGCGTCATCATGGACGTCGTCGACGTCGATCAGGCGCGCATCGCCGAGGAGGCAGGCGCGGTCGCCGTGATGGCGCTCGAGCGGGTGCCGGCGCAGATCCGGAAGGAGGGCGGCGTCGCGCGCGCCAGCGACCCCGCCATGATCCGCGCCATCCAGGCGGCGGTGACCATCCCGGTGATGGCCAAGTGCCGCATCGGGCACTTCATGGAGGCGCGCATCCTCGAGGCGCTGGAGGTGGACTTCGTGGACGAGAGCGAGGTCCTCACGCCCGCCGACGAGGAGCACCACATCGACAAGCAGGCCTTCGCCGTCCCGTTCGTGTGCGGCTGCCGCGATCTCGGCGAGGCGCTGCGGCGGGTGGGAGAGGGCGCGGCGCTCCTCCGCACGAAGGGCGAGGCGGGCACGGGCAACGTCGTCGAGGCGGTCCGCCACCTGCGCGCGATCCGCGCCGGGATCCGCCGGCTCCAGGCGTGCGACCGGGAGCAGCTGATGGCCGAGGCGAAGGGGCTCGGGGCGCCGTACGACCTCGTCCGAGGCGTCGCCGAGACCGGGAAGCTCCCCGTCCCGAACTTCGCGGCCGGAGGGATCGCGACGCCGGCCGACGCGGCCCTGTGCATGGCGCTCGGCGCCGAGGCGGTGTTCGTGGGGAGCGGCATCTTCCTGTCCGCCGACCCCGTCCGCCGCGCGACGGCCATCGTGGACGCGACGACGTACTGGAAGGACCCGAAGAAGCTCGCGGAGGTGAGCGGCGGCCTCGGCGCCGCGATGCCGGGGTTGGAGATCGCCACGCTCGCCGCCGGCGAGCGGATGGCCGCGCGGGGCTGGTGATGCCCTGCGTCGGCGTCCTCGCGCTGCAGGGCGGGTTCGCCGCGCACGAGCGCGCGCTCGGCGAGACCGGCCTCGAGGCGCGGGAGGTCCGCGACGGGCGCGAGCTTCGCGCGGTGGACGGCCTCGTGCTGCCCGGCGGCGAGAGCACCGCGCAGCTCCGGCTCGTCGAGCGCCACGGGCTCGGCGGCGAGCTGGAAGCCTTCGTCGCCTCGGGGCGCCCGGTGCTCGTCACCTGCGCCGGCCTCATCCTCGCCGCGCGGCGGGTGCGGCCCGTCCAGCGGAGCTTCGGCTGGCTCGACGTCGAGGTGGATCGGAACGCGTACGGCCGTCAGCTCGAGAGCTTCGAGGACGTAGCCGACGGGGAGGACCTCCCGCTCGTCTTCATCCGCGCGCCGCGCATCGCCGCGGTGGGCGGCGGCGTCGAGGTGCTGGCGCGCTGGCGCGGCGAGCCCGTGCTGGTCCGGGCGGGAGCCCTCACCGGCGCGACGTTTCACCCGGAGCTGACGCGGGACCGACGGGTCCAGCGGCTGGCGTTCGGCGCGCTCTTCCCCGCCTGAGCGGGCCCGACGCCCGCTGCGCGGGACCCATCCATCGCGTCGGCGCGCTGGGTTTGCCTCCCCCGTGGCATGGCAAAAACCGCCAGCAGCCGCGGGCGGATCGGGCATCGCCCGCGCTCGGTTCGGACGCATAGAGTTCCCGGCACCGTCCGTCCCGAACCTCCGGCGAGGTGACCATGTCCAGCGCGGCGCAGCCCTTCCTGGAAGCGCGTGATTTCCTGCTCGCGAACCGGACCGACTACGACGCCGCGCGCCGGGGCTTCCGGTGGCCCCGGCTCGATCGGTTCAACTGGGCGCTCGACTACTTCGACGAGCTGGCGAAGGACAACGACCGCCCCGCGCTGTGGGTCGTCGACGACGTCCGCGGCGAGACCAAGCTCTCCTTCGCCGAGATGTCCCGGCGCTCCAGCCAGGTGGCGAGCTTCCTGCGCGCCCACGGGGTCCGCCGCGGCGACCACGTGCTCTTGATGCTCGGGAACGTCGTGCCGCTGTGGGAGGTGATGCTCGCCTGCATGAAGCTCGGCGCGGTGATCATCCCCGCCACGACGCTCCTCACTGCCGACGACCTGCGGGACCGCTTCGACCGCGGGGGCGTTCGCCACGTGGTCGTCGGCGCCGAGGACGCCGCCAAGTTCGATGCCCTCGCGGGCAACTACGGCCGGATCGTGGTGGGCGGCGAGCGCCCGGGCTGGACCCGCTTCGAGGGCGCCTACGCCGGCCCCGCGGACTTCACCCCCGACGGTCCCACGAACGCGAGCGATCCGCTCCTGCTCTACTTCACGTCCGGCACGACCGCGAAGCCGAAGCTCGTCTCGCACACCCACGAGAGCTATCCCGTCGGCCACCTCACCACGATGTACTGGATCGGCCTCTTGCCCGGCGACGTGCACTTCAACATCAGCTCGCCGGGGTGGGCGAAGCACGCGTGGAGCAACGTCTTCGCGCCGTGGAACGCCGGCGCGACCGTCTTCATCCACGGCTACGCGCGCTTCAACGCGAAGCGGACGCTCGACGTCGTCGCCCGCTGCGGCGTCACCTCGCTGTGCGCCCCGCCCACGGTGTGGCGCATGCTGATCCAGGAGGACCTCGCCGCGTACCCGGTGAAGCTGCGCGAGCTGGTCGGCGCGGGCGAGCCGCTCAACCCGGAGGTGATCGAGCAGGTGCGGAAGGCCTGGGGGATCACCCTCCGCGATGGGTACGGCCAGACCGAGACCACCTGCCAGATCGCGAACTCCCCCGGACAGAAGGTGAAGGCGGGGTCCATGGGGAGACCGATGCCGGGCTACCGGGTCGCCCTGCTCGACCTCGACGACAAGCCGGCGCAGGAGGGCGAGATCTGCCTGTCGCTCGACGAGCGCCCCACGGGCCTCATGGCCGGCTACAAGGACGACCCCGCGAAGACGGCGTACCTCATGCGCCACGGCCACTACCACTGCGGCGACGTGGCGAGCGTGGACGAGGAGGGCTACGTCACGTACGTCGGACGGACGGACGACGTCTTCAAGTCCTCCGACTACCGCATCAGCCCGTTCGAGCTGGAGAGCGCGCTCATCGAGCACGAAGCCGTGGCGGAGGCGGCGGTCGTGCCCAGCCCCGATCCCCGCCGGCTCGCCGTCCCGAAGGCGTTCCTCGTGCTCCGCGACGGTTACGCGCCGAGCCCGGCGCTGGCGCTCTCCATCTTCCAGCACATCCGCGCGACGCTCGCTCCCTACAAGCGCGTGCGGCGCATCCAGATCGCCGAGCTGCCGAAGACCATCTCCGGGAAGATCCGCCGGAGCGAGCTGAACCGCGCGGAGAAGGAGCGACGCCAGGGTCCGGCGCGGGCCGAGCTCGAGTTCTTCGAGGAGGACTTCGTGGAGCTGAGGTCATGAGCGGCGCCCCGAGCCACGCGCACGCGGAGGTCGCGGCGCTCGCCGAATACCGCCCCAAGCACAAGGTCCGCCTCGTCACCGCCGCGGCGCTCTTCGACGGGCACGACGCCGCCATCAACATCATGCGGCGGATCCTCATGGACCGCGGCGCCGAGGTCATCCACCTCGGCCACAACCGCTCGGTGGACGAGATCGTCACCGCCGCCCTCCAGGAGGACGTGCAGGGCATCGCCGTCAGCTCGTACCAGGGCGGCCACCTCGAGTTCTTCGAGTACATGATCGACTCGCTCCGCCGGCGCGGCGGCGAGCACGTCCAGGTCTTCGGCGGCGGAGGCGGCGTCGTCGTCCCCGCGGAGATCCGCGAGCTGCAGGCGTACGGCGTGGCGCGCATCTACAGCCCGGAGGACGGGCAGCGCATGGGCCTGCAGGGGATGATCGGCGAGATCGTCCAGCGCTGCGACACCGACCCGTCCGTGCGCGCGCCGAGGACGCTCGAGGAGCTCGCGGGCCACTCCGACGCCGCCTGGCGCGCGCTCGCGCGGCTCGTCACCGCCCTCGAGAACGGCAACGCCGACCCCCGCCTCGTGATGGCGCTTCACGCGCAGTCGAAATCCCGGAGGGTGCCCGTCCTGGGGGTGACCGGCACCGGCGGCGCCGGCAAGTCGAGCCTGACGGACGAGCTCATCCGCCGCCTGCGCCTCGACCAGGACGACGCCCTGCGCGTCGCGGTGATCAGCATCGACCCCTCGCGGCGGAAGAGCGGCGGCGCGCTGCTCGGCGATCGCATCCGCATGAACGCGATCGGCCCGTGGAGCCGGGGCCCGCGCGTGTACTTCCGCAGCCTCGCCACCCGCGACGCGGGCCACGAGGTGAGCCGCGCCCTCCCCGACGTGGTGGCCGCCGCGAAGGTCGCCGGCTTCGACCTCGTCGTCGTCGAGACCCCGGGCATCGGCCAGGGCGACGCCGCCATCGTGCCCATCGTCGACGTCCCGCTCTACGTGATGACGCCGGAGTACGGCGCGGCGAGCCAGCTCGAGAAGATCGACATGCTGGACTTCGCGGCGTTCGTCGCGATCAACAAGTTCGACCGCCGGGGCGCGGCCGACGCGCTGCGGGACGTCTCGAAGCAGGTCCAGCGCAACCGCGGCGCCTTCGGCGAGCGGCCCGAGGCGATGCCCGTCTTCGGCACGACCGCGAGCCGCTTCAATGACGACGGCGTCACCGCGCTGTACCAGGCGCTGAAGCCCCGCCTGCGGGAGCTCGGCCTGCCGCTGGACGGCGCCCGGCTGCCCGCCGTCGACACCCGCCACAGCACGCAGCAGACGCCCCTCGTGCCGGGCGGGCGGGTGCGCTACCTCGCCGAGATCGCCGACGCGCTGCGCGGCTACAAGCGGCGCGCGCGGGAGCAGGCGGCCCTCGCGCGCGAGGTGCAGCAGCTGCGCGCGGCGCAGCGCATGCTCCTCGGCGGCGCTCCGGACCGCGCGGCGGCCGCGCAGGCCATCGCGCCGCTCGTCGAGGAGCGGGAGGCGCGGAGGGACCCCGCGGCGAGGAAGCTGCTCTCGGGCTGGCCCGACCTCCGGAAGGCCTACGCCGGGGACGAGCACGTCGTCCGGATCCGCGATCGCGAGGTGCGCACGGGCCTCGTCCACACGTCGCTCTCCGGCACGAAGATCCGCAAGGTGGTCCTGCCCCGGTACGAGGACGACGGGCAGCTCCTCGAGTGGCTCATGCTCGAGAACGTGCCGGGCGCGTTCCCCTACACGGCGGGCACCTTCCCGTTCAAGCGCGAGGGCGAGGATCCGACCCGGATGTTCGCCGGCGAGGGGGACGCCTTCCGGACGAACCGGCGCTTCAAGCTCGTCTCCGAGGGCATGCCGGCGAAGCGCCTCTCGACCGCCTTCGACTCGGTGACGCTCTACGGCCACGACCCCGACCCGCGCCCGGACATCTACGGGAAGGTCGGCAACTCCGGCGTCAGCATCGCCACGCTCGACGACATGAAGGTGCTGTACTCCGGGTTCGATCTCTGCGACCCGGCCACGTCGGTGAGCATGACGATCAACGGGCCCGCGCCGGCGATCCTGGCGATGTTCATGAACACGGCCGTCGACCAGCAGCTCGAGCGGTTCGCCGCCGAGAAGGGGCGGGAGCCCGGCGCGGCGGAGGCGGCCGAGCTCCGCGCCTGCGCGCTCGCGAGCGTCCGCGGCACGGTGCAGGCCGACATCCTCAAGGAGGACCAGGGACAGAACACCTGCCTGTTCTCCACGGACTTCAGCCTGAAGGTGATGGGCGACATCGCCGAGTGGTTCGTGCGCCACCGCGTGCGGAACTTCTACTCGGTGAGCATCAGCGGCTACCACATCGCCGAGGCCGGAGCGAACCCGATCACCCAGCTCGCCTTCACGCTCGCGAACGGCTTCACCTACGTCGAGGCCTACCTCGCGCGCGGCATGAAGATCGACGACTTCGCGCCGAACCTCTCGTTCTTCTTCTCGAACGGCATGGACCCCGAGTACACGGTCCTCGGCCGGGTGGCGCGGCGCATCTGGGCGGTCGCGATGCGCGACCGGTACGGCGCGAGCGAGCGCAGCCAGAAGCTCAAGTACCACGTGCAGACCTCGGGCCGCTCGCTGCACGCGCAGGAGATCGCGTTCAACGACATCCGCACCACGCTGCAGGCGCTCGTGGGGATCTACGACAACTGCAACTCGCTCCACACGAACGCGTACGACGAGGCCATCACCACGCCCACCGAGGAGAGCGTCCGCCGCGCGATGGCGATCCAGCTCATCATCAACCGCGAGTGGGGCCTCGCGAAGAACGAGAACCCGAACCAGGGCGCGTTCGTCATCGAGGAGCTCACCGAGCTCGTCGAGGAGGCCGTGCTCGCCGAGTTCGAGAAGCTCGCCGACCGCGGCGGCGTGCTCGGCGCGATGGAGACGGGCTATCAGCGCAGCCGGATCCAGGAGGAGAGCCTCCACTACGAGCAGCTCAAGCACACCGGCGCGCACCCGATCATCGGGGTCAACACCTTCCGCAACCCGCACGGCGACCCGGTCCCGGACCACATCGAGCTCGCCCGCTCCACCGAGGAGGAGAAGCGCTCGCAGCTCGCGCGGCTGCGGGAGTTCCACGAGCGCCACGCGGCCGAGGCGCCCCTCGCGCTGAGGCGGCTCCGGCAGGCCGTCATCGAGAACGAGAACGTCTTCGAGGTGCTGATGGACGCCGTCCGCGTCTGCTCGCTCGGGCAGATCACGGGCGCGCTCTTCGAGGTGGGCGGGCAGTACCGCCGCAACGTGTAGGACGCCGGGAACCGGAGGATCGACATGAGGGAATACGCCGCCCCCCTTCGCGACATGCAGTTCGTCCTGCGCGAGCTCGCGCCCATCGACGAGGTGGCGCGCCTCCCCGGCTGCGGGGACGTGAACCTCGAGGTGGCCGACGCGATCCTGAAGGAGGCGGGGAAGCTCGCCGCGGGCGTGCTCTCGCCGCTGAACGTCGTCGGCGACCGCGAGGGCGCGCGCCTGAACGACGACGGCGAGGTCACGACCGCGAAGGGCTGGAGGGACGCATACAAGCAGTTCATCGACGGAGGGTGGAACGCCCTCTCCTGCGATCCGGAGTGGGGCGGCCAGGGAGTTCCGCGCCTCGTCTCGGCGCTCGTCGAGGAGATGTGGAACGGCGCCAACGTCTCCTTCGCCCTCTGCCCCATGCTCACGCGCGGCGCCATCGAGGCGCTCGAGCTGAAGGGCTCGGAGGCGCTCAAGAAGGCCTACCTCCCGAAGCTCGTCTCCGGCGAGTGGACCGGCACCATGGTCCTCACCGAGCCGCAGGCGGGGTCCGACCTGTCCGCGGTGCGCACGCGCGCGGTGCCCCAGAAGGACGGCACGTACCGGCTCGAGGGCCAGAAGATCTTCATCACCTACGGCGAGCACGACCTCACCGACAACGTCGTCCACCTCGTCCTCGCCAGGACGCCCGACGCGCCGGAGGGCGTGAAGGGCATCTCGCTCTTCCTCGTGCCGAAGTTCCTCCCGAACGCGGACGGCAGCCCCGGCGCCCGCAACGACGTCCGGTGCGTCTCCCTCGAGCACAAGCTCGGCATCCACGCGAGCCCCACGGCGGTGCTGGCCTTCGGCGACCGGGAGGGCGCCGTGGGCTGGGTCGTGGGCGAGGAGAACCGCGGGCTCGAGTACATGTTCATCACCATGAACGCGGCCCGCTTCTCGGTCGGCCTCGAGGGTGTCGGCCTCGCCGAGCGGGCCTACCAGCTCGCCGCCGCCTACGCGCACGAGCGGCTCCAGGGGACGGAGCTCGGCACGAGGAGCAAGGAGAAGGTCGCGATCGTCCGCCACCCCGACGTACGCCGCATGCTCATGCTGATGCGATCGCGCACGGAGGCGGCGCGCGCCATCGCGGCGGTGGTCGCCGCGGCCATGGACACGGCGCGCCGCCATCCCGACGCGGGGGAGCGCGCGAGGAGCCAGTCCTTCGTGGACCTCATGATCCCCATCGTGAAGGCCTGGTCGACGGACAACGCCGTCGACATCGCGTCGCTCGGGATCCAGGTCCACGGCGGCATGGGCTTCATCGAGGAGACCGGGGCGGCCCAGCTCTTCCGCGACGCCCGCATCACCCCGATCTACGAGGGGACGAACGGCATCCAGGCCGCCGACCTCGTCGGCCGCAAGGTCGCGCGCGACGGCGGCGAGGCCATCCGGCGCGTCATCGCGGAGATCCGCGACGTCGCGGCGAGGCTCGGAGGCGAGCGCTCGGAGGCGCTCGAGGCGATCGCCGCGCGCCTGCGCGAAGGGGTCGCCGCCCTGGAGCAGGCGGTGCAGTTCGTCGTGGCGACCTACGGGGCGGACGTCCGCAGGGCGTCGGTCGGCGCCGTCCCGTTCCTCGACCTGTTCGGAACCGTCGCCGGCGGCTGGCAGTCCGCTCGCGCCGCGCTCGCCGCCCACCGGCGCCTCGCCGAGGGCGTCCCCGACGCCGGCTTCTACCGGGCGAAGCTCGCCACCGCGCGCTTCTACGCCGACCACGTCCTCACGCGCGCGCCCGGCCTGGCGCGGACCGTCGTCTCCGGCGCGGACGGCGCGCTGGAGATCGAGGACGATCGGCTCTAGGGCCCGACGCTCGAGGTCCGGGGCGACCGCGGCGGCGCCTCCGGGGGCCCCGCGGCCAGCTCCGCGCGCCGCCGATACTCTCCGGGCTGCACGCCGCTCCAGCGCTTGAACGCGCGGTGGAACGCGCTCGTCTCCTGGAACCCGAGCGCGGACGCGATGTCCGCGATGCTCTGGCGCGTCCCGCACAGCTGGTGGACGGCGGCGTCGCGCCGGAGCTCGTCCTTCACGCGCTGGTAGCTCGTGCCCTCCGCCTCGAGCCGCCGGCGGAGCGTCGTCGGCGCGACCCGGAACTCCCGCGCCACGTGCTCGAGCGTCGGCCACGCGGCGGTGGCGATGGAGCCGCGGAGCCGCCGGCGCAGGCGCGCCGTCCAGCTGGTCTCGTTCTTGTACTTGAGGAACACCGACCGGGGAGCGGTGCGCAGGAACTTCCGCAGGCTCGCCTCGTCCTGGATCACGGGCGCCGCGAGCTGATCCGCGTCGAAGCGGACCGCGGTGCGCTCCGCGTCGAAGCGCAGCCGCTCCGAGTACATCACCAGGTACTCCTGGGCGTGCGCGGGTCGCCCGTGCGCGAACTCCGCGAGCGCGAGCGGGATGCGCCTCCCCACGAGCCAGCACATGACCCCGTGGACCAGGATGAGGAACGTCTCGTCGGCGAAGCGGCGCGCCTCCGCGTCCCCGATCCGGTTCGTGACCTCGATCACCGCCTCTTTCCCGTCCACGCGCAGCTCGGCGCGGACGTCGTCGAGGAGCACCGCGAACCCGCTCAGCAGCCGCCGCAGCGCGTGCTCGAGATCGCCGCTGCCGAGGGCCGCCCGGCACAGCAGGGCGAAGCTCCCGACCTTCATGCGCCGTCCGTCGAGGCCGAAGAACTCGTCGTCCATCTCGCGCGCGACCGCGAGCCACAGGCGCGAATACGACTCGGCGGGCACGCGCGCGTGGGGCGCCCCGAGGAGCTCCGCCGGGATCCCCGCCGTCTCGAGCACCCGGGCGCGCGCCTCGCCGGACAGCCGGGCGACCGCGGCGTCGACGAAGTGCATCGAGACGGTGTCCTTCTCCGGCGTCCTCAACGGTGTTCGATCCTACT
>DASSQM010000035.1:0-6705 GCA_035702465.1 Anaeromyxobacter sp.
CGACCTCGAACCCGCCCCCGACCTCGACCCCGACCTCGACCGCGCCCCCGACCTCGACCTCGACCGCGAATCCGACCCCGATCCCGATCCCGATCCCGCGGCGAGCGCGAGCAGGCGCCGCCGCGCCGCCCCGTCCTTCGCGAGCGACCCCGCGAACGACTCCGCGTGCGCGCGCGACCGCGAGCGCCGCTCGCCGCGCACCGTCATGCAGAGCTGCTCCGCGTCGAGGAGGCACGCCGCGCCCTTCGCTCCGAGGTGCTCGACGAGCGCGTCCGCGATCTCGCCGGCGAGGTCCTCCTGGAGCACGAGCCGGTGCGCGAGCGCGTCGACGAGCCGGACGATCTGGCCGAACCCGACGACCTTCCCGCCGGGCACGTACGCGACGTGCGCGAGGCCGCGAGACGGCAGGAGGTGGTGCGGGCACACGGAGTGGTAGTCGATGCCGGTCACCGCCACGAGATCGCGGCTCCGGCTCGGGATCGACTCCGCGAGGATCTCGGCCGGATCCTGGGAGTACCCGTCGACGAGGTCCTGGAGCCACGCCTCGGCGACGCGCGCCGGCGTACCGGCGACGTCGGGTGCGCCGCGGACGTCGGGGGGCAGCCCGAGCGCGTCGAGGAACCGCGAGACCGCCTCGGCGGCGGCCGCAGCGTCGGCGCGGACGGAGCGCCGCGCCGCGCGCAGCGGCCTAACGGCCACCAGGCCCCCGGTACGTCACGCACGAGTCGGGGATCTCGTACAGCCGCACCTCGCAGAGGCCGGGAAGCTTCCCGTCGAGCATTTCCCAGATCCAGCGTGCGATGTTCTCGGCGGTGGGGTTCTCGAGCGTGTCGTTCAGGTTCCGGTGGTCGACGCGCGAGAGCACGAGCTCCTGGACGATCCGCTTCACCTCGCCGAAGTCGGCGATCATGCCGGTCCGCGGGTCGACGTCGCCCTCGAGCCCGACGAAGAACCGGTAGTTGTGGCCGTGCAGCCGGAAGCAGGGCCCTTCGTAGCGCGGGAGCCGGTGCGCCGCCGCGAACTGGAACTCCACGTCGAGGCGCATCCGGCGAACGTCGAGGTAATCGGTGGCCGCCATGCCACCGTTTATAGCGAAGAGTCGCTAGGTACGCGCGTCTTCGCGGCCGGCGCACGCGGTCGAGCAGTAGGTCCGCGAGCCGCTCGAGATGCCGCGCCCGAGCACCTTCGCGCCGCACGCCCAGCACGCCGGCGCCGCCTGCACGACGGCGCAGCCGAAGGAGCAGAAGACGGACTCGCGACCGCGATATCGCAGGCCGACCGGATGGGGACCGAGCTCCCCGCCGCAGCACGAACAACGTTCCATGGTGAAAACCTCTTGCGCCCGAGGCGCCGGCAAGAAACGTAGCCCTCGCTCCCCCGATCCGGTAGCACCCCTCGCTCGCCGGACAGGAGAGAGCCCGACGTCTTACGTGACACCCCGTGCGTGGATCGCGGGCGTCCCGCGGAGCGCGGACACGACAGGAAGGTGGAACGCCGCCGTGCGGCGGAATGGCGCGAGCGCGAGCTGCGGCGCTCCTTCGCTACGGAGCTGCGGGAGCGGTGGGCTCGCTCCCGTTGAGCGCGTTCTTCAGGACCTGGCTCGGACGGAACGTGAGGACGCGGCGGGCGCTGATCTCGATCTCCTCACCCGTCTGCGGGTTTCGCCCCACGCGGGACTTCTTGTCCCGGACGATGAAGTTCCCGAAGCCGCTGATCTTGATCTTCTCGCCGCGCTCGAGCGTCTCCTTGATGGTGTCGAACACCATCTCGACGATCTCGGCGGCTTCCTTCTTCGAGAAGCCAACCTTCTCGTAGACGCTCTCGATGATATCGGCCTTGGTCACGTGTCTCGCTCCGGTCCGTGCCTAAGTAGTGAATTCGGTAGCTGATTTCCCGCCGCGTGTCAAACTTGCGTCGGCTCGCCGCCCCGGCGATCACTGCCTCTTTCCGCCCGCCGGTTCGCCCCGGCCCTCCCGCCCGCCCGCTCCCCCGCCGGTTCCGCCCGCCCCACCGCCCTTCGAGCCCTCGAGCGCGTCCAGCTCCGACCGGGCGCGCTCCCGGGAGGGGCGGGTCCGCTCGGCCGCGGAGTCGAGCTGCTGCTTCAGGTCCTCGCGGGCGGGCACCGGGACGATGGGCTCGCCGCGCAGCTCGCGGCCGACGCCGGCGGTGAGCGCGAGGACGAGCGCGCTCGCCACCACCGCGCAGATCGACAGCGCGAGCGCGCCGGCGGACACCGCGCGGGCCCCTCCTCGCCAGATCGCGCGGGCGGCGAGCGCGATCGAAGCGATGCCGACGACGAGCCCGAACGGCGCGGACAGCGGGTTCCAGGACGAGAGCGCGGCCGCCGCGGCGAACCCGAGCGCCGCGAACGGCAGCCGGCTCCGCCGCTCCGCCACGCGCCTACCCCCGGAGCTCCGCGCCCACCTCGGCGCGCAGGCGCTCGACGATGCGCGCGTGCGCGGCGTCCGCCTCGGCGTCGGTGAGCGTCCGGTCCGGCGCGCGGTACGCGATGGCGAACGCGAGGTTCTTCCTGCCCGCGGGAAGCGGCGCACCCCTGTACACGTCGAAGAGCGTGACGGACTCGACGAGCGGCTCCTCGCCCACGAGCGCCTCGACGGCCGCCGCGGCCACGCCGTCGTCGACGACGACCGCGAGGTCGCGCAGCACCGCGGGCAGCCGCGGGATGGGCCGGTACTGCGGCACGAGCCGCATCCGCCGGACGAGCGCGTCGAGCGACAGCCGGAACGCGAGGACGCCGCGCGGCAGCTCGAACGCGGCCGCGGCGCGCGGGTGCAGCTCGCCGATCTCCCCGAGGAGCTCCCCGCCTTCCGCGGCGAGCAGGCGTGCCGAGACGCGGGGGTGCAGCCACCCGCCGGCGGTCGGCTCCCACCGCGCGCCGACGCCGAGCGCCTCGAGGATCGCCGTCACGGCGCTCTTCGCGTCGTAGAAGTCGGCCGGATCGCCCGGGTTCGCCCACCCCACCGGCGAGCGCCGCCCGGCGATCACGCCGGCGATCTCGACGGACTCGGCCGACGGCCGGTCCTTCGGGTCGGGGTGCGGCTCGTACACGCTCGCGATCTCGTAGAGGCGCGCGTCCTCCACGCGCTGGCGCCGGTTGTAGGCGAGGTTCTTGAGGAGCGACGGCACGAGGCTCGTCCGCATCACGGACAGCTCGGCGCTGATGGGGTTCTTGAGCGCGACGCCCAGGGCGCGGCCGCTCCCGTCGCCGGTCGCCACGGTCCGGGCGAACGGCTCGAGCTCGCGCGCCGCCACGAAGCTGAAGTTCACGGCCTCGCTGAAGCCGCACCCCTCGAGCGCCGCGCGCGCGCGCGCGACCGCCTGCTCCTCCGGCGAGTCCGCCGGTGCGCCGACCGCGTTCGCGGGCAGGGTCTCCGGGATGGCGTCGTAGCCCTTCGTGCGGACGACCTCCTCGACGAGGTCCTCCTCGATCGACACGTCGGCGCGCCAGCTCGGCACCTGCCAGGTCGCGCCGTCGGCGTCGGCGGCGCGCTCCTCGAACCCGAGGCCCGAGAGGACGCGCCGGACGTCGCCCTGCGGGACCTCCATGCCGAGGATCTCGGCGGGGCGCCGCCACCGCAGCCGCACCTCCGGCGCGCGCACCTCGCGCGCCTTCGCGTCGACGACCCCGGGGCGTACCGTGCCGCCCGCGAGCTCCGCGATGAGCGCCGCGCAGCGGTCGACCGCGGGGATCACCATCCCGGGATCCGCGCCCCGCTCGAAGCGGTGGGACGCCTCGGTCTTGAGGCCGTGGCGCCGCGAGGTGCGGCGGATCGAGGACGGCTCGAACCAGGCCGACTCGAGGAGCACGCGCGTCGTGCCCGCGGAGATCTCGGAGTCGCCGCCGCCCATGACGCCGGCGAGCGCGCTCCCGCGATCGCGATCCGCGATGACGAGGTCCTCGGGCGCGAGCGCGCGCTCCTTGCCGTCGAGCGTGACGAGCTTCTCGCCGGGGCGCGCGGTGCGGACCACGATCTCGCGGCCCGCCACCTTCTCGAGGTCGAACGCGTGGAGCGGATGCCCGAGCTCGAGGAGCACGAAGTTCGTCGCGTCGACCACGTTCGAGATCGAGCGGACACCGCACGACTCGAGCCGCCGCGCGAGCCAGAGCGGGGACGGGCCGATCTTCACGCCCTCGACGACGCGCGCCGCGTACCGCGCGCACCGCTCGGGCGACTCGATGCGGACCTTCACCGCCTCCGCGGCGGATGGGCCGGCCTCCGCGAGCCGCGGCGACGGGGAGCGGACCTTCGTCCCCCGCAGCGCGGCGACCTCGCGCGCGATGCCCACGTGCGAGAGGCAGTCCGGGCGGTTCGGCGTGACGTTCACCTCGAGCAGCACGTCCTCGAGCTGGAGCGCCTTCGCGACGGGCGTGCCGGGCGCGACGGAGCGGTCGAGCAGGAGGAGCCCGCTCGCGTCCTCCGCGAGCCCGAGCTCCTTCGCCGAGCAGAGCATGCCGGAGGACTCGACGCCGCGGAGCTTCGCGCGCTCGATCTTCTGGCCGCCCGGCAGCGTCGTCCCGACGGTGGCGAGCGGGACGACGTCGCCGACCTGCCAGTTCCTCGCGCCGCACACGATCTGGAGCGGCTCGCCGCGCCCCGCGTCGACGCGCGCGACCGAGAGCTTCTCGGCCTGCGGGTGCTTCTCGGCCGCGACGATGCGCGCCGCGACGACGCCCTCGAGTCCCTGCCCCGCGCGCTCGAGCGCCTCGACCTCGAGCCCCACGGCGGTGAGGCGCTTCGCGAGCTCCTCGGCCGGCGGTGCATCCACGTACTCGGAGAGCCACCTGTGCGAGATGCGCATCGCGTCGCCTGGCTAGAACTGCTCGAGGAAGCGGAGGTCGTTCTCGAAGTAGAGCCGGAGGTCGTCGATGCCGTAGCGGAGCATCGCCATGCGCTCGACGCCCATGCCGAACGCGAAGCCGGTGTTGCGCTTCGGATCGATGCCGCCGTTCTCGAGGACCTTGGGGTGGACCATGCCGGCGCCGAGCACCTCGAGCCAGCCGGTCTCCTTGCACGTCCCACAGCGCTTGCCGTCCTTGCGGCCCGTTCCCCCGCAGATCGAGCACGAGACGTCGACCTCGGCGCCCGGCTCGACGAACGGGAAGTAGCTCGGGCGGAAGCGCGTCCTCGTCTTCGGCCCGAAGTAGGCGCGCGCGAACGCGGCGAGCGTGCCCTTGAGATCCGCGAAGGTGATGCCGCGGTCGACGCAGAGCCCCTCGACCTGGTGGAACATGGGCGAGTGGGTCTGGTCGTAGTCGGACCGGTACACGCGGCCCGGGCAGATGATGCGGACCGGCGGCTTGCCGATGCGCTGCATGGCGCGGATCTGCACGGGCGAGGTGTGCGTGCGGAGGAGGACCGTGCCGGGCTCGACGCCGTGCCGCAGCGTGGCCTCGTCCACGTAGAACGTGTCCTGCATGTCGCGCGCGGGGTGATCCGGCGGGATGTTGAGCGCCTCGAAGTTGTACCAGTCGAGCTCGATCTCCGGCCCGCTCGCGACCTCGTAGCCGAGGCGCGCGAAGATCTCGGCGATGTCCTCGGCGGCGCGGCTGATGGGGTGGCGGTGCCCCCGCGCGACGAGGCGGCGCGGCGGGAGCGTCACGTCGATCGGCGGTCCCTGGAGCTCGGCCTCGAGCTTCGCGTCGGCGAGGCGCCCCTTCGCGCCGTCGAGGAGCGCCTCGACCTCCGCCTTCACGCGGTTCGCCACCTCGCCGACCTTCGGCCGCTCCTCGGCGGAGAGCTGGCCCATGCCGCGGAGCACCGCGGAGAGCTCGCCCTTCTTCCCGAGGAAGCGGATGCGCAGCTCCTCGAGCGCCTTCTCGTCCTGGGCGCGCGCGATGTCGGCGCGGGCGCCCTTCGCGAGCGCCTCGAGCTGTGCGAGGAGGTCGGCCACGCGGGCCTCCCTACGCCTGGGCGGCCTTGACGACGGCGGCGAAGTCGCCCGGGAGCGCGAGCGCGAGCTCGGCGAGGATCTTCCGGTCGAGCGCGATGCCCGCCTTGCGCAGGCCGGCGACGAGCTTCGAGTACGACGTGCCGTTCTGGCGGGCGGCCGCGTTGATGCGGACGATCCAGAGCGCGCGGAAGTCGCGGCGCTTCCGGCGGCGGTCGCGCGTGGAGTAGTTGAGGGCGCGCTCCACCGCCTGGTTCGCGCGCTTGTAGCAGTTCTTCCTGCGCCCGCGGAATCCCTTCGCGAGCTTCAGCACGCGGTTGCGGCGGCGGCGAGCCTTGAATCCCTTCTTGACGCGCATCTTCGTCTCCTTGCCGGCGGGAGGCGGCTCGGCCCGTCACTCCGCGTGACGGGCCGTTCGCGCTTCGGGGCCCCGCTTGGGCGCTGTGTCGGCTCCCGGCGCGCTAGCGCGCGTACGGGAAGCACTCCTTGATCTTCTTCTCGTCCATCGACGTGAGGTGATCCCTCCCGCGCAGATGGCGCTTCTGCTTCTTCGTCTTCCCGAACGTCGCGAGGTGGCGCACGCCGGCGCGGCGGAACTTCACCTTCCCGCTCTTCTTCGGGACGAACCGCTTCTTCGCTCCGCTCTTCGTCTTCAGCTTGGGCATCTTCTCGAGTCCTGTTCGTCGCAATGCGCCGGCCGCGAGGCCCGCGCGAGGTCGTCCGCGCTACCGCGCGGCGTCCGGGTTCGGCGCCGCCGGGGTGGCCGCGGGCGCCGCGGGCGCCGCGGCGGCAGGA
>DASSQM010000036.1:0-2854 GCA_035702465.1 Anaeromyxobacter sp.
AAGATCATCGTCGACACCTACGGCGGCATGGGCCGCCACGGCGGCGGCGCGTTCAGCGGCAAGGACCCGTCGAAGGTGGACCGCTCGGCCGCGTACATGGGCCGCTACATCGCGAAGAACGTCGTCGCCGCCGGGCTCGCCCGCCGCTGCGAGGTCCAGGTCGCCTACGCGATCGGCGTCGCCGAGCCGGTGTCCGTCATGGTGGACGCGTTCGGCACCGCCGCGGTCGGCGAGGACAAGATCGTCGCCGCCATCCGCGAGGTCTTCGACCTGAAGCCCCGCGCCATCATCGAGCAGCTCGACCTGCTGCGGCCCATCTACGAGAAGACCGCCGCGTACGGCCACTTCGGG
Source organism: Anaeromyxobacter sp. (assembly GCA_035702465.1). Lineage (GTDB taxonomy): Bacteria > Myxococcota > Myxococcia > Myxococcales > Anaeromyxobacteraceae > Anaeromyxobacter. Next base: position 352 of record DASSQM010000036.1, read on the forward strand.
CGAGCCGAGAAGGAGTTCACCTGGGAGCGGACCGACCGCAAGGACGCCCTGCGGGACGCCGCCGGCCTCTCCTCGGCGAAGAAGATCCGCGCCGTCGTCGCCTGAGCCGTCCCGCGCGCCCGCGCGCACGAGGAGCCCGCCCGGCGACCGCCGCGGCGGGCTCTTCCGCGTCTGGCGCGCAGCGCGAGGTGCGCCTATCCTCCGCCCGCCGTGTCCATCCTCTCCGCCGTGTTCCTCGGCCTCGTGCAGGCCGCGACCGAGTTCCTCCCCGTCTCCTCCACCGCGCACCTGCTCGTGTTCGGCGAGCTCCTCGGCCACTCCCTCGAGGACGCGCGGTTCCGCGCCTTCGTCACCATCATCCAGCTCGGGACCACCGTCGCGGTGATCGTCTACTTCCGGGACGACCTCTTCCGGCTCGGGTCGGCGGCGCTCGGCGGGATCGCGCGGGGGAGGCCATTCGAGACCCACGACGCGCGGCTCGCCTGGCTCATCGTGCTCGGGACGCTCCCCGCAGCGATCGCCGGCAAGCTCCTCGAGCGGCGCATCGAGGCGCTCGGCAACGGCGTCATCGCCGGCTCGCTCGTCGGGTGGGGGCTCCTGCTCCTCGTCGCCGAGCGGGTCGCGCTGCACCGGCGCACCGTGGACGACGTCGGCGCGCTCGACGCGATCGGGGTCGGCGTCGGCCAGGCGCTCGCGCTCGTCCCCGGCACCTCGCGCTCGGGTGCCACCATCACGAGCGGGATGCTGCTCGGCTTCACGCGCGAGGCCGCCGCGCGGTTCAGCTTCCTGCTCTCCGTCCCCATCATCCTCGGCGCCGGCCTGTACAAGCTCGTGAAGGTGCTCCCCGACATCCGCGGCGCTCCGCAGTGGCGGACGGCGACGCTCGTCGGCACCTTCGTCGCCTTCGCCGCCGGCTACCTCGTCATCGGGTGGCTGCTCTCGTACCTCCGGACGCGCACGACCGCGCTGTTCATCGTGTGGCGCCTCGTCGCCGGCGGCGTGATCGCGATCCTCCTGGCGGTGGGCGTCCTCCCCCGATGACCGCCGCCGCCGGCCGCCCCGACTTCGAGGCGCTCCGCGCGGCGCTCGCGTCGCGGACGCGCGACGACTTCCCGTTCCACCGCCTCGACGCGGCGGCGCTGCCGTCCGGAGGGCTCCGCCACGCCGCCGTGCTGGTGCCGCTCCTCGAGAAGGACGGGGACGTCCACGTGCTCCTCACGAAGCGCCGCGCCGACCTGCGCCGCCACGCCGGCCAGGTGAGCTTCCCGGGCGGCATGGTCGAGCCCGACGACGCCGACACGCTCGCCACCGCGCTGCGCGAGACGCGCGAGGAGGTGGGGATCGATCCGGCGAGCGTCGACGTGCTCGGGCGGCTCGACGACACGCTCGTGCTGGTCTCCGGGTTCCACTTGACGCCGTGGGTGGGGCGGGTGCCACATCCCACCGCGCTCCTGCCCGACCCCGCCGAGGTGGAGGCGGTGCTGTTCGTCCGGCTCGCCGATCTCGCCGCGCCGGGCGCGCACCGCACCGAGCGGCACGAGCGCTACGGGATGGAGCACGAGGTGCACTTCTACGACGCGGGCGGCGAGGTGATCTGGGGGGCCACCGCCCGCGTGCTCTCGCGGCTCCTCTCCCTCTGGACGTCGCGATGAAACCGAAGATCTGGCCGGTGGTGATGGCGGGTGGCTCGGGGACGCGGTTCTGGCCGCTCTCCCGCACGAAGCGCCCGAAGCAGTTCCTCCCGCTCGCGGGCGACGCGCCGCTCCTCGCCGAGACCGTCGCGCGGCTGCCGCCGCTCGCGCCCATCTCGCGCACGCTCGTCGTCTGCGGCAAGGCGCACGCGTCCGCGGTGCGGCGGATCCTGCCGCGGCTCCCGGCGCGGAACCTCCTCGTCGAGCCGTGCGCGCGGAACACCGCGCCCTGCGTGGGCCTCGCGGCGCTGCACGTCGCGAAGCGCGACCACAAGGGGATCGTCGCCATGCTCCCCGCGGATCACCACGTCGCCCGGCCCGAGGCGTTCCGGGAGGCGCTCGCCGCCGGCGCGCGGCTCGCCGCGGAGGGGCTCATCGCGACCGTGGGCGTCCGCCCGTCGCGGCCCGAGACCGGCTACGGGTACCTGAAGGTCGGCGCGCCGCTCGGGGGGGGCGACGGCGCCGCGCGGGTCGAGCGCTTCGTCGAGAAGCCCGACCGCGAGAACGCGGCCCGCTACCTCGCGGACGGCGGGTACCTCTGGAACGCCGGCATCTTCGTGTTCCGCGCCGACGTCATCCTCGAGGAGATCCGCGCGTCGATGCCCGACCTCGGGGAGCGGCTCGACGAGATCGCCTCGGTCATCGGGAAGCCGATGTACGGCCGCGTCCTCGCGCGCGCGTTCCCGCAGTGCCCGTCGCAGTCGATCGACTACGGCGTGATGGAGCGGAGCTCGCGGATCGCGGTCGTCCCCGCCGACTTCGGCTGGTCCGACGTGGGCAGCTTCGCCGCCATCCCCGAGGTGCGGAAGGCG
>DASSQM010000037.1:0-2590 GCA_035702465.1 Anaeromyxobacter sp.
GGCGCACAGGTCGCGGACCTCCTGGTTCGTGACGTCGTGTGGCTCGAAGATGGGATCGCCGAACACCTCCATCAGGTCGGCGATCACGCGCGCGTGGCTCTCGCTCGACAGCGTGCGCAGGTCGAGGTCGAAGATCTCGGCGAGCTGGATGAGCAGCGGGGCAGAGAGGCTCCGCTTGTTGTGCTCGATGAGGTTGAGGTAGCTCGCCGAGATGCCGAGGCGCGCGGCGAGCTGCGCCTGCGTGAGCGCCTTCTGCCGACGCAGCGCGCGGATCTTCGCGCCGAGCGGCGAGCTTTCCTGCATGGTGGACCTCCTTCGAGGAGCCGGTCCCGGGGCGCCGTCCCGACGCGCATCGAAGGGACGCTGCCCAACATGCGAGCGCGCCGCGTCATTTTCAAGCTTTACAAGCTGACGCCTGACTTGTCACACGGGTCTTACACGTTAACTTCGCGAAATCGCTAGGGGAGTGACTATTGATCCAAATCAACATAACTTGTCGACGGGCAGGAGCTCGGAGCCATGTCGACTCGAATCGCACAGCAGGAAACGCAGGAAGAGCCGTTCACGGCGCTCGCGCACCGGCCGGATCGCAGGTCGGCGGGCGCCCGCTGCGAAGCCGTCCTCCGCCAGAGCATCCGCGGGTCGGTCCGGCACCTCGAGGCGTGGCTGCGCGGCGAGTGCTGCCCGCAGCTCCACGACAACGTCGACGGCGCGCCTCCGCCCGAGCTCTCGCGGTCCCTCGCGTGGCAGTGGATCCAGCGCGGCGTCCTCCTCGACGACGGCGCGCCGCTCACCGTCGAGCGCTTCCGCGCCGTGCTCGCCGAGGAGATGGAGCGCGTCCGCCTCGAGGTCGGCGAGGCGGCGTTCGGCGCCGGGCGCTTCGAGGATGCCCGCGCCCTGTTCGAGCGCCTGAGCACCGAGCCCGACCGCATCCCGTCCCCCACCCCCACCTCGCGCGATCCCTTGCGCGCCGTCCCGTCCGAACAGGCGGAGAGCCGTCCCATGAGCAAATCCGGAAGCACGTCCACCGCGGAGGCGACCGCCCCGCACCACCCCGATCCGCGCCGCTGGGAAGGGATCGTCCGCCGCTACGCGCGGGCGGACGTGGAGCGGCTGCGCGGATCGGTGCGGATCGAGCACACCCTGGCGCGGCTCGGCGCGGAGAGGCTGTGGCAGCTGCTCCGGACGGAGCCCTTCGTCCCCGCGCTCGGCGCGCTCACCGGTGGACAGGCCGTGCAGATGGTGAAGGCGGGCCTCAAGGCCATCTACCTCTCCGGCTGGCAGGTCGCCGCCGACGCGAACACCGCCGGCCAGACGTATCCGGACCAGAGCCTCTACCCGGCCGACTCGGTGCCGACGGTCGTGCGCCGCATCAACTCCGCGTTCCAGCGCGCCGACGAGATCGAGCACGCCGAGGGGAAGGACGGCACCTACTGGTTCGCGCCGATCGTGGCGGACGCCGAGGCCGGCTTCGGCGGGCCGCTCAACGCCTTCGAGCTCATGAAGGCGATGATCGAGGCGGGCGCCGCCGGCGTGCACTTCGAGGATCAGGTCGCGTCGGAGAAGAAGTGCGGCCACCTGGGCGGCAAGGTGCTCGTGCCGACGTCCACGTTCGTCCGCACGCTCAGCGCGGCGCGGCTCGCCGCCGACGTGATGGACGTCCCGACCCTCGTCATCGCGCGCACCGACGCGGAGAGCGCGACGCTCATCATGAGCGACGTGGATCCGCACGACGCGCCGTTCGTCGATCGCTCCACGCGCACGCCCGAGGGCTTCTTCCGGTTCAAGGGCGGGCTCGAGGCCGCCGTGGCGCGCGGCCTCGCGTACGCGGACCACGCGGACATCGTCTGGTGCGAGACGCAGACGCCGGACCTCGAGTTCGCGCGGCAGTTCGCCGAGGCCATCCACGCGAAGCACCCCGGCAAGATGCTCGCCTACAACTGCTCGCCGTCGTTCAACTGGCGGAAGCACCTCGACGAGTCGACCATGGCGCGGTTCCAGCGCGAGCTCGGCGCCATGGGCTACAAGTTCCAGTTCGTCACCCTCGCCGGCTTCCACGCGCTGAACCACTCGATGTTCGAGCTCGCCCGCGGCTACAGGGAGCGCGGGATGGCCGCGTACTCCGAGCTCCAGCAGGCGGAGTTCGCGGGCGAGAAGCACGGGTACACCGCCACGCGCCACCAGCGCGAGGTCGGCGTCGGCTACTTCGACGCGGTGGCGACCGCCATCTCCGCCGGCCAGTCGTCGACGCTCGCGCTCGAGGGCTCCACCGAGGCCGCCCAGTTCTCGGCGAGCCACGGCAAGAACGGGGCGACGCACGGCGTGTCGCAGATCCGGGCGGCCCTCGAGGAGGACCACGGGCGGCTCGAGGGCATGATCGGGCGGCTCGAGTCGGCGCACGACGGCACCGCGCTCGCGGCTGCGCTCGACGAGCTCGTCCGCGCCCTGACGGAGCACTTCGCGCACGAGGAGCACGCGAAGGGCTTCTACGGATTGCTCGGGGCGCGCTCTCCGGAGCACGGCGCCGAGCTCGGCCGGATGGTCCAGGAGCACCGCGAGATCCTCGCCGCGCTGAAGGGGATGTCGGAGG
>DASSQM010000038.1:0-5248 GCA_035702465.1 Anaeromyxobacter sp.
CCGGCGGCGCTGCGGGCGTTCGAGCTCGGCGCGCTCCGCGCGGCGGGGCTCTCGCCGCGTCTCGACGCGTGCGCCCGCTGCGGCCGCCCGCCGCCCGCGGAGGAGCGCGCGAGGTTCGATCCGGGGCAGGGCGGGATCCTGTGCGAGCCGTGCGCGCCGTACGCGGCGCCGGGCGCGCCGTCGCTCTCCGCAGCCGCCGCCGCCGCGCTCGCGCGCCTGTCGGACGGCGGCCTCGCGCGCGCGGGGTCCGAGCCGCTCGCGCCGCCGGCGGGACGCGAGGCGAGGGACGCGCTGACGGCGTTCGTGGAGCACCACCTCGGGCGGAGATTGCAGGCGCGGCGATTCCTGGACGAGGTGGGGCCGCTGCTGGGCGACTGACGGCGACGACCTCGACCCCGACCCCGACCGCGACCACGACGCGGTGAGCAGCCGAGAACTCCGATTGACATCGCGGCCTTACGGCCCTACCGTGCCGCTCTTGCGCCGGTCGCCGGGGCGGACCGCGAGCCGCACCGGTGCGCGAGAACCCGAGGAGAGTCCGTGTACTTCCAGGATCTCATCTTGAAGCTCCAGGCCTACTGGACGGGCCGGAACTGCATCCTCGCGCAGGGCTATGACCAAGAGGTCGGCGCGGGCACGATGAACCCGGCCACGTTCCTGCGGGTGCTCGGACCCGAGCCGTGGAACGTCGCGTACGTCGAGCCCTCGCGGCGCCCGATGGACGGCCGCTTCGGCGAGAACCCGAACCGCCTGTACCAGCACCACCAGTTCCAGGTGATCCTGAAGCCGAACCCGCCGGACGTGCAGGACCTCTACCTCGGGTCGCTCCGCGCCATCGGCATCGATCCGCTCGAGCACGACATCCGCTTCGTCGAGGACGACTGGGAGAGCCCGACGCTCGGCGCCTGGGGCCTGGGATGGGAGGTGTGGTGCGACGGGATGGAGATCACGCAGTACACGTACTTCCAGCAGGCGGGCGGGTTCGAGGTGCGACCGGTCGCGGCGGAGCTGACCTACGGCCTCGAGCGCATCGCCATGTACCTGCAGGACGTCGAGAACGTCTTCGACGTCGAGTGGGTGAAGGGCGTCAGGTACCGCGAGGTCTTCCACCGGAACGAGGTGGAGATGAGCGAGTACTCGTTCCGCGCCTCCGACCCGAAGATGCTGTTCGGGCTCTTCGATGTCTACGAGGCCGAGTGCAAGCGGCTCCTCGCCGCGAAGCTGCCCCTGCCGGCGTACGACTACTGCCTGAAGTGCTCGCACGCCTTCAACAACCTCGACGCGCGCGGCGCCATCAGCGTCACCGAGCGCGCCTCGTACATCGGCCGCGTGCGCGCGCTCGCCCACGAGTGCGCGAAGGGCTACCTCGAGTCGCGCGAGGCGCTCGGGTTCCCGCTCCTGCCGCCTTCCGAGCGCAGGCGCGCGGTCGAGGCCGCCCGCGCCGCCCGCGCGGCGCAGGAGGCGCGCTGACATGGCCGACCTGCTCTTCGAGATCGGCGCGGAGGAGATCCCCGCCGGGTTCGTGTCGCCGGCGCTCGAGCAGCTGCAGCGCGAGCTCGCGAAGGCGCTCGACGACGCGCGGCTCGCGCACGGCGAGGTGAAGGCGGTGGGCACGCCGCGGCGGCTCGCCGTCTGGGCGCGCGGCGTGGCGGCGCGCCAGGCGGACGCGACGACGGAGGCGTTCGGGCCCGGCGTCGCGCAGGCGTTCGACGCCGACGGCAAGCCGACGCCGGCCGCGCTCGGGTTCGCGCGGAGCCAGGGCGTGGACGTCGCCGCGCTGGAGCGCGCGCAGACGCCGAAGGGCGAGCGCGTCGTGGTGCGCAAGGTCGAGAAGGGCAGGAAGGCGGAGCAGGTCCTCCCCGGCTTGCTCGAGAAGCTCGCCGCCGGCATCCGCTTCAAGAAGTCGATGCGCTCGCGCTGGGACGACGTGACGTTCGCACGCCCCGTGCGGTGGCTCGCAGCGCTCTACGGCGGCAAGCCCCTCAAGGTCCGCTTCGGAGAGGTCGTCTCCGGGAAGACCACGAGCGGTCACCGGTTCAAGGCACCGAGGGCGATCTCCCTCACCGGGACGCCCGAGGACTACGTGTCGAAGCTCCGGAAGGCGTTCGTCCTGGTCGACCCCGCCGAGCGGCGCGCCGCCGTCGAGAAGGAGATCGCGCGCGCCGCGAAGGCCGCCGGCGGCCGCATCCTCGACAACGCCGGGCTCCTCGACGAGGTCACGAACCTCGTCGAGATCCCGACCGGCATCGCCGGCGAGTTCGAGCGCTCGAACCTCGACCTGCCGCGCGAGGTGGTCATCTCCGAGATGCGGAGCCACCAGCGTTACTTCGCGGTGGTGGACGGCGCGGGGAAGCTCAAGAACCGCTTCGTCGCGGTCGCGGGGACCCCGGTGAAGGACGCCAAGGTGGCGCGCCACGGCTACGAGCGCGTGCTGCGCGCCCGGCTCGCCGACGCGCGCTTCTTCTTCGAGGAAGATCGCAAGAGGAAGCTCGCCGACCGCGTCGAGGCGCTCGGCCGGCGCACCTACCAGGCGAAGCTCGGGAGCGAGCTCGACCGGGTACGGCGCATCGGCGAGATCGCCGCGACGCTCGCGCGGGCGCTCGGCAGGCCCGAGCTCGGGGACGACGCGCGCGAGGTCGCGCGCCTCGCCAAGGCGGACCTCACCACCGGGATGGTGGGCGAGTTCCCCGAGCTGCAGGGGATCATGGGCGCGCACTACGCCCGGCTCGAGGGGATGAGGCCGGACCTCGCGGACGCCATCGAGGACCACTACAGGCCGATCGGCGCTTCGGAGGAGATGCCGCGCGGCGACGTGGGCGCGCTCGTCGGAGTCGCGGACCGGCTGCACCAGCTCGTCGGCATCATCGGCGTCGGCGAGAAGGCCACCGGCGCGGCCGACCCGTTCGGCCTGCGCCGCGCCGCCATCGGGATCCTCCGCATCCTGCTCGCCCGCGGGTACCACCTGTCGCTCTCCGCCGCGGTGGAGGAGACGCTGAACGCGCTGTCCGGCGTGAAGCTCGCGCAGGACCGCAAGGCCGTCGCCGGCCAGGTCCTCGAGTTCCTCCGCGGCCGCGTGAAGGCGCTCTGGGCCGAGGAGTTCGCCCCCGACCTCGTCGAGGCCGTGCTGTCCGCGGGGTTCGACGACGTCGTCGACGCGCGCAAGCGCCTCGAGGCGCTCGCGGAGGTGAAGGCGCGCCCCGACTTCCTGCCGCTCGCGGTCGCGTTCAAGCGCGTCGCGAACATCCAGGAGAAGGCGGGGGGCGCCTCCGCCGCGCCGGACACGGCGCTCTTCCGAGAGGACGCGGAGGGCCGCCTCCACGCCGTGTTCGTGGAGGTGAAGGCGCGGGTCGGCGCCGACAAGCAGGCGCGGAACTACGTCGCCGCGCTGCGCGGCATCGCCGACATCAAGCCGGCCGTCGACGAGTTCTTCGAGAAGGTGCTCGTCATGGCCGACGACGACGCCGTCCGCCGCAATCGCCTCGCGCTCATGCGCGAGATCTCGTCGCTCTTCGCGGACGTCGCCGACTTCCGGAAGATCCAGGCCGACGCCCCGCAGCAGGCGCAGGCGGTCCGGGCGTAAGCGGTGCGAGGAGGAATGGTGAGAAGGCTCGTGTGGGTCGCGCTCGCGGCCGCCGCCGCGTGCAGCCAGGAGACCTCCGTCGCCGCGGGGCCGACGTCGACGTTCTACCGGCCGACGGGGGTCGGCGTGCACGCCGGGAAGCTCGTGGTCGCGTCGTCGAACGGCGACCTCCGCTACGACGGCGCGACGGGCGGAAGCGTGATCTCCGTCGATCCGGCCGTCGATCGGGGGGGCGGGTTCGCGGGCTTCGCCGGCGGGGTCAACATCCAGAGCTTCGCCGGCGAGATGGCGATCGCGGATCCCGGCGCGTGCCCCGACATCGACGCGCAGGTGTACCCGCAGGCCGTCGCGATCGTGCCGGTGCGCGGCGAGAACCTCCTCTACCTCCTGGCCGTCGACGGCGGCGGCGCGGTGAGCTGCTCGGGGTGCGGCGTCCTCGTCGGCGGGACCGACCGCGTCGACCCCTACTTCACCGGGCTCGCGTGCCGTCCGCCCGACGTGCAAGGCGACCGCTTCGCTCGCGCGTACCTCGGGTTCCTCCGCTCGGCGACCGGCGCGGCGACGATCGCGCAGATCGACCTCACGAAGGCGATCACCGCCGACGGCGCGATCCAGAGCGCCTCGTTCGGGAACGGGAACGTCCGCGGCTTCGCGTACGACGCGGACCGCCGCCGCCTGTACCTGGCGGTGTCCGGCAACGGCTCGGGGTCCCAGCTCCGGTGGATCGACTTCGCGGGCGACTGCCGCATCGACCTCGACCCGACCGTGGGCGGCTGCGCGGTGGGGAACGCGCCATTGCCCGGAGCCCTGGAGGCGACCGGCATCGCGCTGTCGACGCCCGATCCCGCGTTTCCTCGCCGCAGGGCGTACGTGACCGCGCGCCTGGCGGACACCGCGGCGGGCGGCACCAACGCCGAGGGCTTCCTCCTCGTCGCCGATCTGGTCGACGACGTCGCGGGCAACACGCGCCTCCAGGTCGTGAACGAGGTTCCGGTGGGGACCGGGCCGGTCAAGGTCGTCGTCCTCCCGAAGATCCCGTCCCGGGCCGGCCTGCGCGACGTGGTCGGGGTCCTCGTGGCGGACGACGCACTGCTGTGGCTCGTCGACGACGAAACGGGCGCCCGCGTGTCGATCGGCCGCGACGCGAGCGGTCATCCCAAGCTGGGCAGCGCGCCGGCCACCCTCGCGGTGGACCCTTCGCCGCTGGGCAGCCTCGCCCACCTCTACGTCAGCTCGTTCGGCGAGAGCTTCGTCACCCAGATCGACGTGCAGATCGACGACATCGCGAGCCTCAGGGAGCCCGCCGGAGGCTTCCGCCGCATCTTCGGGGGGACGCCGTGAGCCGCGCCTGGTCCGTCGCCTTCGCGGTCGTCGCCGCGTTCGCCGCCGCCGCCGTGGGCTGCGGAAAGTCGAGCACGCCGGCCGTCACGGGGCAGCTCCGGCAGCCGTCGTCGGTCGCCGCCTTCGCGGGCTACACGGTCGCAGATCCCACGAACCTCGGCCCCTACGTCGCCGTCGCGAACACCGATCGCAACGATCTCACCATCCTGAACGGCAGGGACGATTCGGTGGTGAAGGCGCCCGTGCAGCTCCGCCCGCTCGCCATCCCGATCGACCGGCCGGCGCTGCTCGCCTCGACGAGCCTCGGAGAGGAGACCCAGCCCGGGG
>DASSQM010000039.1:0-3249 GCA_035702465.1 Anaeromyxobacter sp.
GAGGGGCCGCCGCGCCGTTCCTGCCGCTGCTCGCGCTCCCCGTCCCGCTCCTCTGCGCGTTCGGGGGCGGGCTCGCCCACGCGCTCGTCCGGATCGCCGCCGCCCTCCGCGCGCGCACGCCGGCCGATCGCCTCTCGGACGACGCGCTCCTCGTCCTCGCCGCGGTCGCCGCGCTCGCCGGGTCGGCGTTGGCGCACGCTCCGCCGGGCGCTCGCCCGTCCCTGCACGCGCTGCCGTTCCTCGCCCTGCTCGCCGCGCGCGCGCTCGTCCGCGCCGCGGAGCTCGCCTGGCCCGCGCGGCGCGCGCCGCTCGTAGCCGCGCTCGCCCTCGTCGTGCTGTACCCCGGCCTGCGCGCGGCGGCCCTCTCGTTCCCGAACGGCGCGGCCGCGTGGAACGAGCTCGCCGGAGGCGCGGCGGGCGCGGCGTCGCGCGGGCTCCGCCGCCAGGACGGCGGGGAGGCCGTCGCCGTCCTCCTCGCGGAGGTGAACGCGCGCGCCGCGCCGGGGTCGCGCGTGTGGTGGCCGGGCGTCGCGCCGGAGGCGGTGGCCCTCTACGCGCGGGATCGCCTCCTCCGCCGCGACCTCGCCGTGGCGGAGCGGCCCGAAGAGGCCGACGTCGCGGTGGTTCCGCTCGACGGTACGTCGCGCGATCTCGAGTACCGCGCGTGGGCGGCGCTCCGCACCGCGCGTCCCTCCGCGGGCGCGTACGCGTACGAGGTCCCGCTCGCGTTCGTCTACGCGCGGCAGGGCGCCTGGCGCTGACCGGGATCTGTTTGGTTTTCCAACAGTTGCCGAGGCGAGGTCCCTCATCGCGACGGTTCGTCTGCGGCCGCGCGTCGCAAACTGCGGCAAACGAACGTTCCGCTGCGGTGCACTACGGCGCGCGGGGCAGGCTCGACGAGGGAGCCGGATCGGCGTTCGAGGGAACGGCCGCCTCTCGCCTCTCGTAGTCCTCGCTCGAGGCGAGTAAGATGCCGTTCCGGATCGAGCTCGTCGTCCCGGAAAGTGCGGAGCTCGCTCGGCTGGAGTGGAGGCCATGTCGTCGACCAGGATCGTCGCGTTCGCGCTCGGCAACACCATCCGCGCCGATGACGGCGCGGGCATCGCGCTGGCCCGCGGGCTCGCGTCGCTCGTGCCCGGCCTCGAGGTCATCGAGGCCTCGGAGCTGACGCCCGAGCACGCGGACGTCATCGGCGACGCGAACGGCGTCCTGTTCCTCGACGCATCGGTCGCAGGGAAGCCGGGCGAGGTCCGCGCGTCCCGCATCGTCCCGAGGGTGGCGCGCGAGGCGATCCTGCACGCGCTCACCCCCGAGGAGATCCTGGGGCTCGCCCGGACGATCCACGGCCGGGTGCCTCCCGCGGGGCTCGTCACCGTGGCGGGGCGCGAGTTCGCGTTCGGCGAGGGGCTTTCCGCCGAGGTCGAGGCCGCCCTCCCCCGCGCCCGGCAGATGGCGCGCGAGCTGGCGGACGGGTTCTCCGCACCGCGGCGCTGAGGCGCCCGTCCCCTGCGACGCGCCCGGGGCAGGCCACCCCCCAACAGGAACGGCGCCCGATTGCCGCGCCCCCGCGCCGCGCCGGGCGAGGGTCGCTAGCATCGCGGCATGAAAATCCTCGTCGCCGATGCGTTCCCGAAGGAGCGGCTCGCGGACTTCGCGGCGCTCGGGCTCACGGTCGACCACCGGGCCGACGTCTCCGCGAAGGACCTGCCCGCGGCCGCGCAGGATGCCTCGCTCCTCGTCGTCCGCTCCAAGCAGGTGACGGCCGAGGTCTTCGAGCGCGCCACTGCGCTGTCGCTCGTGGTCCGCGCCGGCGCGGGAGTGAACACGATCGACGTCGCCGCCGCGTCGCGGCGCGGCGTGTACGTCGCGAACTGCCCCGGGCAGAACTCGATCGCGGTGGCGGAGCTCGCCATCGGTCTCTTGCTCGCGCTCGACCGCCGGATCCCGGACAACGTCGCCCACCTCCGCGCGGGCCGCTGGGACAAGAAGGGCTTCTCCGAGGCGGAGGGCGTCTTCGGGCGGACGCTCGGCATCGCCGGCCTCGGCTCCATCGGGCGCGAGGTCGCGTCGCGGGGCCTCGCGCTCGGGATGCGCGTCGTCGGGTGGTCGCGCTCGCTCACCGACGAGGCGGCCGAGGAGCTCGGCATCGAACGGGCGCCGGACCTCCTCGCGCTCGCGAAGGGCGCCGACTTCCTCTCGCTCCACCTCGCGCTCACGAAGGAGACGCGCGGCATCGTCTCGAAGGACGTCCTGGCCGCGATGCGGCCCGGGGCCGCGCTCATCAACACGGCGCGCGCGGAGGTCGTCGAACAGACGGCGCTCCTCGAGGCGGTGAAGGCCGGGCGCATCCGGCTCGGCACGGACGTGTTCGCCGGCGAGCCCGAGAAGGGCCAGGCCGAGTTCCACAGCGACCTCGCGAAGCTGCCGAACGTGTACGGGACGCACCACATCGGCGCTTCGACGGCGCAGGCCCAGGACGCCATCGCGCGCGAGACGGTCCGCATCGTCGCCTCGTTCGTGCGCTCGGGGCAGGTGCCGAACTGCGTGAACGTCGCGCGCCACACCCCGGCGAAGGCGCGGCTGGTGGTGCGCCACTACGACAAGGTCGGCGTGCTCGCGAACGTGCTCGGGCTCATCCGCGAGGCGGGCATCAACGTCGAGGAGGTGCGCAACACCGTCTTCGACGAGGCACGCGCCGCGTCATGCGCGATCGACCTGGACGAGCGGCCGCCGAGTTCACTGGTAGAGCGGATCCGCAGCCGCTCGGACGAGGTGCTGTTCGTGGATTCGTTCGATCTGTGAGGCGGTTGGGCGTTGACGCGCCCGGTTGACGCGCCCGCCCGTCGCCTGGGTGGGCGCGTGGTGCGCGCCCGCCCACCCGCCGACGTGGCGCGGTGGAGTTCCCCGATCGGGTGAACGGTCCGTGACAGCCCCATGACGGAGCGGCCGTAGATACACGCAATGCGAGCGCTCCTCGTCCAGGCGGCGACGCCGCCCACGTATTGGGGCTACCAGAAGAGCCTTCCGTTCATCCGGAAGAAGGCAACGCTTCCGCCGCTCGGGCTCGCCACGCTCGCGGCACACCTGCCCACGCACTGGGACGTGCGGATCCGGGATCTCCACGTTGGCCCGATCGACGACGAGGAGATCCTCTGGGCCGACGCGGTGCTCGTGTCCGGCATGCTCGTCCAGGCGCAGTCCATGCGCGAGGTGCTCTCCCGCGCTCGGCGGCTCGGGAAGCGCACGGTC
>DASSQM010000040.1:0-3497 GCA_035702465.1 Anaeromyxobacter sp.
GGCGGCACGGGCGGCCACGTCTTCCCGGGCATCGCGCTCGCGGAGGAGGTCGTCACGCGGCACCCCGCGAACGACGCGGTGTTCGTGGGGACCTCGCGCGGCCTCGAGGCGAGCGTCGTCCCGCAGGCCGGGTTCCCGGTCGAGCTCATCGACGTGAAGGGGCTCAAGGGGAAGGGCCTCTTCCAGACGCTCCGGAACCTGCTCCTCCTGCCGTTCGCGTTCGTCCAGTCGTGGCGGATCCTCCGCAAGTGGCGGCCGGACATCGTGGTGGGCGTGGGCGGGTACGCGAGCGGCCCGGTCGTGCTCGTCGCCTGGCTCATGAAGATCCCGACCGCGGTGCAGGAGCAGAACGCCATCCCCGGCTTCACGAACCGCGTGCTCGGCCGCTTCGCCAAGGCGGCGTTCACCGCGTTCCCCGAGGCGGCGCGGCACTTCCCGCGCCGCAAGGTCTACCAGCTCGGGAACCCGATCCGCCGCAAGCTCATGGAGAACTACATGCGGCCGGAGGTGAAGCACGACACGCCGCGGCTGCTCGTGTTCGGCGGCTCGCAGGGCGCCCACGCCCTCAACATGCGCGTGGTGGAGGCGCTCCCCCACCTCGCCGACCTCCGCGAGCACCTCCGCATCACGCACCAGACCGGCGCGAAGGATCGCGACCAGGTCGAGGCGGGCTACCGCGCGTGCGGCTTCGCCCCGGACGTGCGCGAGTTCATCACCGACATGAGCGGCGCCTACGCCGAGGCGGACCTCGTCGTCTGCCGCGCCGGCGCCATGGCGCTCGCGGAGCTGACGGTCTGCAAGAAGCCGTCGATCCTCGTCCCGTTCCCCTTCGCCGCGGACAACCACCAGTTCCACAACGCGCGCAGCCTCGTCGACGCCGGCGCCGCCACGATGATCGAGGAGCGGGACCTCACGGGCGAGCTGCTCGCCCACGAGATCCGCGCCATCCTCGCGACCCCGGAGCGCCGCGAGCGCATGGCCCGCGCCGCGGGGCGGCTCGGCAGCCCGCAGGCCGCGAAGGAGATCGCCGACGTGTGCACCGAGCTCGTGCGCCGGCGCTGGGGCTCGCCCATGGGCCAGCAGCGCGAGGCCGCGGACGCCGGCGGGGTGACCCCATGACCCTCTTCCGCTCCCGGCCCGCGAAGATCCACTTCGTCGGCATCGGCGGCATCGGCATGAGCGGCATCGCCGAGGTGCTGCTCAACCTCGGCTACGCCGTCTCCGGCTCCGATCTGAAGGAGTCCGACCTCACGCGCCGGCTCGCGTCGCTCGGCGGGCGCATCGCGAAGGGGCACGCGGCGGAGAACCTCGCTGACGTGGACGTCGTCGTGACCTCGTCCGCGGTCCGCAAGGACAACCCCGAGGTGGTGGAGGCGCGCCGCAGGAAGGTCCCCGTCATCGCGCGGGCGGAGATGCTCGCCGAGCTCATGCGCCTCAAGTACGGCGTGGCGATCGCCGGGACGCACGGCAAGACCACCACGACTTCGATGGCGGCGCACCTCCTCGCGCACGCCGGGCTCGACCCGACCGCGGTCGTCGGCGGCAAGGTGAACACCTTCGGCTCGAACGCGAAGCTCGGCAGGGGCGACTACATGGTGGTCGAGGCGGACGAGTCGGACGGCTCGTTCCTGCACATCCCGCCCACCATCGCCATCGTCACGAACGTCGACCCCGAGCACCTCGATCACTGGAAGACGGCCGAGGCGCTTCGCCAGGGGTTCGTGGACTTCGTGAACCGGGTCCCGTTCTACGGGCTCGCCATCCTCTGCCACGATCACCCGGGCGTGCAGTCCTTGCTGCCGGACGTCGAGAGCCGCCACGTCACGTACGGCGAGAGCCAGCAGGCCGACTACCGCGCGAGCCGCATCGAGGTGGACGGCCACTCGGTGCGCTTCGACGCCTCCCGGCGCGCGGGCCCGCTCGGCCGCTTCGAGGTGCAGATGGTCGGGCGGCACAATGCGCTCAACGCGCTCGCGGTGATCGCCCTCGGCGACGAGATGGGGATCCCGCCCGACGCGATCCGCGAGGCGCTCGCCTCCTTCCGCGGCGTGCAGCGCCGGTTCACGGTGCGCGGCGAGGCGGCCGGCGTCACGGTCGTGGACGACTACGGCCACCACCCCGCCGAGGTGAAGGCGACGCTCCTCGGCGCGCGCGAGGCGTTCCACCGGCGCATCGTGTGCCTCTTCCAGCCGCACCGCTACACGCGCACTCGCGACCTGCTGCCCGAGTTCGCCACCGCCTTCAACGACGCCGACGTGCTCCTCCTCACGGACATCTACGCCGCCGGCGAGGACCCCATCCCCGGCGCGACCGCCGAGAGCCTCGCGAACGCCGTCCGCGCCTGCGGCCACCGCGACGTGACGCTCGTCCCGCGCGTCGAGCTCGCCCGCGCGGCGAAGCAGCGGCTCCGCAAGGGCGACCTCGTGCTCACGCTCGGCGCGGGGGACGTGACGCAGGTCGGGCCGGAGCTGCTCGCGCTGCTGGAAAAGTGACCGACTGGCGCGACGAGATCCGGCGCCGCGTTCGCGGCGAGATCGAGCGGGACGCGCCGCTCGCGCCGCGCACCACCATCCGCGTCGGCGGCCCCGCCGACCTCCTCGTGCGCCCCTCCGATCCCGACGCGCTCGCGGAGCTGCTCCGGGCCGTCCGCGAGCTCGGCGTCCCGCTCACGATCCTCGGCGGCGGCGCGAACACGCTGGTCGCGGACCGCGGCGTGCGGGGCGTCGTCTTGCGGCTCCCCGCGGACCTCGTCGCGGAGGATCCCGCGCGGCCGCTCCTCCTCGGCGCGGGCCAGCCGACCTCGCGCCTGTGGATCCGCGCCCACGCGCTCGGCAAGGTCGGCATGGAGTTCGTGGCCGGCATCCCCGGCACGCTCGGCGGCGCGGTCGCCATGAACGCGGGCACGCGCATCGGCGACATGTCGCGCGTGGTCGCCCGCGCCGAGCTCGCCACCGCGGACGGCGCGGGCTTCGTCGAGGCGAGAGCGCTCGGCTTCGCATACCGGACCTGCCGCCTCCCGCCGGGCGCGGTCGTGACGCGCGTCGAGCTCGAGCTCCCCGACGGAGACGTGCGCGCGAGCGAGCGCGTGATGCAGGCGGACCGCGAGCACCGGCGCCGCACGCAGCCGCTCGACAAGCCCACCTTCGGCTCGACGTTCGTGAACCCGCCGGGCGACTTCGCCGGGCGGCTCATCGAGGAGGTGGGCCTGAAGGGCCACCGCGAGGGCCAGGCGGTGTGGTCCACGGTGCACGCCAACTTCATCGTGAACCTGGGCGGCGCGACCGCGCGGAACGTCCTCGCGCTCGTGAACCTCGCCCGCGCGCGGGTGAAGGACGCGTTCGGGATCGTGCTCGAGCCCGAGGTGCGGCTCGCGGGCGAGTGGGCGGCGGACGAGCGGTTCGTGGACTGACGGCGCCTCCGCAGCTGCGGGCGGGAGCGGCGAGGAACGGAAAGGGCGCACGACATGGGAACCTGGGCCGGGAAGAAGGTTGCGGTGC
>DASSQM010000041.1:0-2270 GCA_035702465.1 Anaeromyxobacter sp.
GCCGGAACGACACGGGCAACGCCGGCGGGGGGCGTCACTCGCCCGCCTCCGGCTCGACCTCCACGAGGACGTCGCCGGGCCGCACCTTCGCGCCGACCGCCGCGTGTACGGCCTTCACCCGTCCGGCGATCGGCGCCGCGAGCTGGGACTCCATCTTCATGGCGCTCACGACGACGAGCGGGGCGCCGCGCGCGACCTTGCGGCCGACCTCGACGAGCACGGCGACGACGACCGAGGGCATGGGGGGCGTGACGGCGCCGGGCGGTCGTGAAGCGCCCCCCGATGCCTCCGGTCGTGATGAGCCCGTCGAACCACGACCGCCCGTTCGCCCTTCGACGAGCGCAGGGAGAACGGAAGGGGCCGCGGCCGGGGTCCTCGCGGCAGGTGCCGCCCCCGCGAGCCGCGCCCGGCCCCGGTGCCACACCCACGTCCCCGCGCCGGCCTCGGCGGTGAAGAGCGCCTCGATCCGGCCGCCGATCTCGACGGCGTGCTCGCCCGGCGAGGACGCGACGACGCGCGCCTCGCCGCTCCCCGCCACGTCCCACGCGCCGAGCCGCTCCCACGGCGTGGCGAGCCGCGCCCCGCGTCGGGACGCGCGCGACTCCAGCGCCTTCCCGACGGCGGCGAGCCGCTCGAGGTCCTCTCCGTTGCGCGGCGCCCAGCCGGCGAAGTGCTCCTCCAGGAACGCCGTGTGCGTCCTGCCCGCGCGGAACGGCTCCGAGCCGAGGACGTCGAGGAGGAGCTCGATGGGCGTCGCGACGCCCAGCACCACGCACTCCTCGAGCGCGCGGATCGTGCGCGCGATGGCGGCGTCGCGGGTCGCGGCGTGCGCCACCACCTTCGCGAGGATGGGATCGTAGTGCACCGGGACCTCGGAGCCCGTGGCGATCCCGCTGTCGCACCGGATGCCGGGGCCGCGCGGCTCGCGCGCGAGCAGGATGCGCCCGGGCGACGGCAGGAACCCCGCCGCCGGGTCCTCGGCGTAGACGCGGCACTCGATGGCGTGGCCGCGCGGCGCCACGTCCTCCTGGAGCAGGCCGAGCGGCATCCCCGCCGCGATCTCGAGCTGGCAGCGCACGAGATCGAGGCCCGTGCGCATCTCCGTGACGGGGTGCTCGACCTGGAGACGCGCGTTCACCTCCAGGAAATGGAACCGCCCGTCCTCCTCGAGCAGGAACTCGACCGTGCCGGCGTTCACGTACCCGGCCCGCCGCGCCACCTCGAGCGCGGCCTCGCCCATGCGCCGCCGCAGGTCCGCGTCCAGCGCCGGCGAGGGGCTCTCCTCGAGGAGCTTCTGGTGGCGGCGCTGGATGGAGCACTCGCGCTCGCCGAGGTGCACGGCGCGGCCGTGCCCGTCCGCGAGGACCTGGATCTCGACGTGCCGCGGCCGCGACAGGAGCTTCTCGAGGTAGACCGCGCCGTCCCCGAACGCGGCGAGCGCCTCGCTCGCGCCGCGCCGCGCCGCCTCGGCGAGCTCGGCGGGACCTCGCACGATCCGCATCCCCTTGCCGCCCCCTCCGGCCGCGGCCTTCAGGATCACCGGGTAGCCCCTGGCGGCGGCGGCCGCGGCGAGCCGCTCCGGATCCGCCTCCGGATCCGTCATGCCGGGGACGACGGGGACCGCGCTCTCCCGCAAGAGCCTGCGCGCCGCGACCTTGTTCCCCACCCGCTCCATCGCCTCCGGCGTCGGCCCGACGAAGACCAGGCCGGCGTCGCGCACGGCGCGGGCGAACGCGGGGCTCTCGGAGAGGAACCCGTACCCCGGGTGGATGGCCTCCGCGCCGGTGCGCCGCGCGGCGTCGATGATCTTCGCGCCGTCGAGGTAGCTCGCTGCCGGCGTGGGATCGCCGAGCGGGATCGCCTCGTCCGCGGCGGCGACGTGCGGCGCCCCGCGGTCCGCGTCCGACCAGACCGCGACGCCGCGGATACCCATCTCGCGCAGGGTGCGCAGGACGCGCACCGCGATCTCACCCCGGTTCGCGACGAGGACGGTCCGGAACATCGAGCCCTCACATCCGGAACGTCCCGAACCCCTGCCGCCGGCCCTCGAGCGGCGCGCGCTGCGCCACGGCGAGCGCGAGGCCCAGCGCGTCGCGGGTGCGGGCCGGGTCGAGGATCCCGTCGTCCCAGAGGTTCGCGGTCGAGTGCCAGGCGCTCCCCTCCGCCTCGGCGGCGGCGAGGATCGGCGCGCGGACCTGCTCCTCCTCCGCCTGCCCGAGCGGCGGCTTCCCCTCGCGGCGGAGCTGGTCGTTCTTCACCGAGACGAGCAC
>DASSQM010000042.1:0-3327 GCA_035702465.1 Anaeromyxobacter sp.
CCCGCCGTACTACCCGAACCCGCTGCCGGGCGCGCTCTACATGGAGCTGGCGCTCACCGCCCCTTCGCCGCGTCGTCCGGCGGCGTGAGCTCGAACCGGATCGGGACGGCCGCCCTGCCGCCCTGCGCGGGCGCGAGCGAGGCGAGGACGTCGCGCACGCAGGCGGCGAAGTCGGCGTCGCCGACGGAGTCGGCGGAGATGGCGGCGCGCGGGCCGCCGAGGTCGGCGACGAGGACGCCGTCCAGGCCGGGATCCTTGCGCAGCGCGGCCGCGTAGCAGGTCTCGAGGTCTCGCTCGCGCGCGAGCACGGCCTTCTTGAGCTCCGCCGGGCCGGCGAGCGGCTCGCCGACCTCGATCCTCGGGTGCGCGCCCTGGGTCGCGGACACGAGCGGCCGCTCGGCGGCGGCGCCGCCGTGCGCGAGGACCGCGATGCCCTCCACCCAGCGCCACGCGACGGGGTCGATCGGCAGCGTGTACGTCTTCCCGCGGGGGCCGCTGCCGCACGTCGCGTCGTCCGGCAGGTCGAAGACCACGAACAGCTGGAGCGTCCCGCGGCGCTGGGCGTCGAGGACGCGCTTCGCCGCCCGCGCCTCGGCCTCGACGGAGAGGTTGCGCGCCTCCGTCGGCCAGAGCTTCGCCGCGCCGTCCGCGACGGGGAGCTGCACGGGCTCCTGCAGCGCGAGGCGGCGTTCGGGGCCGTCGTACGGCGCGAACGCGAGCTTCGCGGCGGGCACCGACGCGACGTAGCGCGCCTTCAGGGCGGCGGACCGATCCGACTCGTGCGCGGACTCGGCCTCGCCCCGCTCCACGGCGTCCCCGCGCGGGCGCACCCGCTCGGACGGCTCGAGCGCGCGGCAGAGCCGCCGCACGTCGTCGCCCGTCACGAGCGGGAGCTGCGGCTTGTCGGGGCCCGAGCCGTCGTGGTGGATGACGGGCACGACGTCGTTCCCCGCCGGGGCGGCGGCGGGGAGCGCGAGGAGCAGGGCGGCGAGCGCGTGGTTCATGGGCTGATTGTATGCACCGCTGCCCCGGCGGCCGCAGCTTCCGCGCGCGGCGACGTTCGCGCACCGTCAACGACACGGCCGGCGTCCCTCCAAGGGCGAGCGCCGGGCGGGGACCCTCAAGCCACGCGCACCCGGAGCGCTCCGGGGATGATCGAGATCCGCGCGGGGAGGCGTCCCGGCTGCTCGCCGTCGACGTCGAGCAGGACGGGCTCGTCGCCGACGGGCTCGGCCTCGACCGCGCGAGCGCGGAGCACCTGCGTGTTCCGGAGCGACACGTGCGTGCCGTCGTACAGCATCCGCTTCTTCGTGACGAAGTCGGAGATGCCGAGGCCGGACCAGACCACCACGTCGAAGACGCCGTCGTCGATGCGCGCGCCGGGCGCGACCTGCATGCCGCCGCCGAAGTAGCGCCCGTTGCACACCGACAGCGCCGTCACGCGCTGCTCCACCCACGGCCCGTCGTCGGCGCGCCAGCGCACCGGCTGGTCGGACCAGCGCAGGAGCGCCTTCGCCGACGCGAGCATGAACGAGAGCTTCCCGCCGCCGATCTTGAGGCCGCGGTTCACCTCCCCGGACACGACGCCGGAGACGCCGAACCCGGCCACGTTCACGAAGTGGCGGACCTGTCGCGTCCCCCCCTCACCCACGAACTCGATGCGGCCGAGATCGCAGCGCACCTCGTTCCGGCTCGCGAGCGCGCGCGCCGCGGCGTCGAGGTCCTCCGGCAGGCCGAGCGTCTTGCGCAGGTCGCCTCCGGTCCCGCGCGGGATGAATCCGAGCAGCGCGTCGGGGTCGCGCGGGCGCGCGAGCGCGAGGCCATCGGCGACCTCGCTCGCGGTCCCGTCGCCGCCCACCGCCACGACGAGCTGTCCGCCCGCCGCGACCGCCTCGCGCGCGAGCCGCGAGCCGTCGCCGGTCGCCTGCGTGAAGGAGCACTCGAAGTCGCCGATGGCCGCGCGGACGGCGCGCGCGATCCGGTCGAAGTGGCGGCCGGTGCGTCCGGCGGCGCTGCGCGGGTTGACGATGAGGAACGGCTTCACCGGCCGGAGGATAGCAGCGCCGTCACGCCCGGGACGGAACGGCGCGGGTGGAGGCCCCGCGCAGGTGCGCGACGACCGCGGAGATGGGAACCCCCGTGGGGCAGAGGGCCTCGCACCCGGCGCAGCCGGAGCAGGCGTGCAGCGCCTCGCGCGCGAGCGGGAGCATCGAGCTCGACCGGGAGTAGAGCCGGAACGCCGCATGGAGCCCGAGCGCGCGGATCTCCGGCGACGCCGCGGCGAGATCGCAGCACGTCTCGCACAGCCCGCACGCGATGCACGCCGCCGCGGCGTCGCCCGCGGCGCGGTCCTCGACGCTCGTGGGGACGAGGCCCTCGGAGATGTAGCTCGCAGTGAAACGCTCGAGCCCCGTGCCTCGCTGGCGGAAGAGCCGCTTCAAGGGATGCGCGACCAGGGCGCGATAGCCGAGGTAGGCGATGGCGCGGAGGGAGACCACGGGAGAAGTATACGGCGCCGGTGGGGCGGTCGCCCGACCGCGACCCCGACCCCGACCCCGACCGCGACCCCGACCCGACCTCGACCGCGACCGCGACCACGAACTCGAACTCGACCGCGACCCCCGCGACCGGCTCAGCGCGCCGCGGCCGCCGCCCTCCCCGCCAGCCACCCCGTCAGGATCGCGACGCCGAGCCCCGTCCCGTCCGTCGCCTGCTCGTGTCCGCCGATCACCGCCCCGGCGGCGAACAGGCGCGGGTGCACCGGCCTGCCGCGCTCGTCGAGCGGCCGCAGCGAGCCGTCGACGCGGAGCCCCGCCGAGAGGAGCGGCTGCGGCGCGCGCCGGTCGCGCACGGTCAGCGATGCCGCGGGCCGCGCCGCGAGGTGCACGCCCGCCTCCCCTCCCTCGGCGGCCTGCACCGGGAGCCCGAGCGCGGGCTCGACGAGCGTCCCGCGCCGCGCGATTCCGCCGCCGACGAACCGGCCGGTCGCGAGCACCCAGGCGCGCGCGAGCACCTCGTGCCCGCCCGCGCGGAGGGGGTCGCCGGGCCCGCGCGCTCCCGCGACGGCCGCGGTGACGACCTCGACGCCGGCCGCCGCGAGCCGCGCGTCGATGGCGCGCTGGAGCCGGATCCCCGGCACGCTCGGCACGTCGGACAGGGTCTCCGCGACGGGGATCCCCGCGGCCGCGGCGACGCGCTCGGCGACCTTCGCCCGCGGGTCGAGCCCGAGCACGGGCGGCAGGAGCGCGGCGCCGGCTCCCGCCGGCAGCGCGGCGCGCAGCGCGGCGCCGAGCGCCTCCGCCGCGCCGGGCGGCTCGAGCGCGGCGG
>DASSQM010000043.1:0-7589 GCA_035702465.1 Anaeromyxobacter sp.
CCGACTACCTCGCGGTGAAGGCGTGGATCGAGTCGGTGGACGCGGCGTCGAAGGAGTTCGCCGAGCGCCGGATGAACAAGCACGTGGCTCGCGCGATGGGCGGGCACCGCGTCGACGAGTTCGCCGAGGCGCTCTCGCCCAACCCGCGCGCGACGGGGTCGAAGGAGCAGGACCTCGAGAACCCGGAAGAGTGAGCCGATGCCGAGGGTCACCTTCGTTCCCGCCGACAGGAGCGTCGAGGTGCCCCGCGGCACCTCGATCCACGACGCCGCCGACGCCGCCGGGGTCGACCTCCCCTCGAACTGCGGTGGCGTGTGCGCGTGCACCACCTGCCACGTGTGGATCGAGGAGGGCCAGGGCGGGCTCTCCGACATCGAGGACCGCGAGGACGACAAGCTCCAGGAGGCCGCCGGGCTCTCGGCGCACTCGCGCCTCGGATGCCAGGCGCGCATCGGGGAGGAGGACGTGGTGGTCCGCATCCCCGGGAACAGGATCAAGGCGTGAAGACGATGAGATGGACCGACGTGCGCGACATCGCGATCGCCCTCGCCGAGCGGCACCCCGGCGTCGCGCCGCTGTCCGTGCGCTTCACGGACCTGCATCGCTGGGTGACCGAGCTCCCCGGGTTCGCCGACGCGCCCGATCGCTCGAACGAGAAGGTCCTCGAGGCGATCCAGATGGCGTGGCTGGACGAGGTGGAGGACTGAGGTCGGGCGGTCGAGGTCGCGGTCGGGGTCGGGGTCGCGGTCGAGGTCGCGGTCGAGGTCGCGGTCGGGGTCGGGGTCGGGTCGCGGTCGCGGTCGAGGTCAAGGTCAAGGTCGAGGTCGCGGTCGGCACGGGCCGCCGCGCGGGCCCCCGTTCTCGCCGCGGCCCCCGCAGCGACGGAACATCCCGTCGACACGTGCGGTCCCGTTGGCCCGCCGCATGCTCCGCGCGTGTCCCGTGCTCATCCCCTCGCTCGCGCTCCTGTCAGCGCTGGCGGCGCCACCTCCTGCCATGGCGCCGCCCCCGCCGCCCCGACCGGAGGTCGACGCCTTCCGCGCGCTCGCCGCCGTCGCCGCCGGCGAGCCCGGCATCGCCGAGGTGCAGGAGGCCGCCGCGCGCGAGGCGGAGCGCGGTGGCCCGGACGTGGAGGGATACCCCGGGCGCTCGCGGATGGCGGCGCTGCTGCCGCGCCTCGCCGTCGAGTACCGCCGCGAGGAGCGCAGCTACCGCGTCGTCGGCCTCCAGGGTGCGGAGGAGGTCGACTACCTCCGGTTCATGCCGGGGTCGGCGCTCGTCTTCCGCGCCACCTGGGACCTCGCCACGCTCGTCGCCGCGCGCGGCGAGATCGCCGCCGCGCAGGCCGCGTCGGCGCGGGCGCAGCGGCGCGAGGCGGCGATGAAGCGCGCCACGGCGGTGTTCTTCGACCGCAAGCGCGCCATGCTCGCGCTCCTCCTCGAGCCGCCGCCCACCGCGCTGGCGCGGGCCGAGGCGGAGCTGGCGGTGGACCGGCTCACGGCCGAGCTCGACGCGTTGACCGGCGGGCTCCTCGCCCGGGAGCGGCGGCGGTGATCGGCCGGGTCGGCCTTGCGGCCCTCGCCGCCGCGCTCGCCTGCGGGCCGAGGCCGCCGGACCCGCTGCCCCGCGTCGTCGGTGCGTCCCCCTCGGGCGAGGGCGTCCCGACCACGACGGCGACGGAGATCCGCTTCGACGCGCCCGTCGACCCGGCGGGACTCGTGGACGGGCGCCTCCTCGTGCTCGCGACGGCGGAGGTGCTGCGCGCGGCCGTGTCCGCCGTGGAAGGCGACGCCGGCGCGGCGGGGCTCGCGGGGACCGTCGCGGTGGACGCGTCGGTCGTCGAGGACGGGCGCGCCGTCGCCCTCCGGCCGCGGGCTCCGCTGCGGGGCTGGACCGGCTACGCCATCGTGCTCTCGTCGCGCGTGCGCGCGGCCGACGGCCGGCCGGTGCTCGATCCCGAGGGCCGGCGCCGGACCTTCGTGGCGTCGTTCGGGACGGGGCCGCCGGAGGGCCCGCCGCCCACGCCCGCCATCACCGAGGTCCTGGCCGACGCCGAGACGCCGGAGGCGGGCGGCGAGTACGTCGAGATCGCGAACCTCGGCTGGGGGGCGCTCGACCTCGGCGGCTTTCGCCTCGCGAAGCACACCGCGGCGGGCGCGCTCGTGTCGTGCGAGGTGGTTCCGCCGCCCGGAGCGGTGCTGCCGCCCGGCGGCGTCGGTCTCGTCGCCGGCGGCGCGTGGGACGGCCGGTACGCGCTGCCGACCGGAGTCCCCGTGATGACGTGCGGCGCGACCGCGCTGCTCGGAGGGATCGCGAACGACCGCGCGCCGGACCTCGTGCTCGCGGATCCGGCAGGGCACGTGCTCGCGACGTTCGGGGCCGGGGGAGGGCCGGTCTGTCCGTTCGCGGCGGAGAAGGGCGATATCTACGCGGCGGACGAGCCTACCAACATCGTCTGCACGGATGGGAGCCCGGGGGTGCTGCCGTGAGCGGCAACGCCCGGCAGTCGTTCACCCGTTGTCGACGATCCACTTCCCGAGAAACTCGTCCTTCAAGATGAACCCATCCGCCCCGCACTCCGCCGCGAGCCTCTTCACCTTCTCGCGCTCCTCGCCCGAGCAGAAGATCACCTTGATGGCCTTGAACATGTCGTTCTTCTTCACGAACCGGCAGAACTGGGCGCCGTCCACCTTCGGCATGTTGATGTCGAGGAGGATGAGGTCCGGGCGCGTCTCGCGCTTCAGGATGACGGACGTCGCCTTCTCCGCGTCCGGCGCGTAGCGGATCTCGAAGCCCTTCGCCTCGAGCTCCTCCTTGAGGAGCCGCGCCACGATCTCGGAGTCGTCCACGATGAGCACGCGGCGGCGCGCGCCGAGCGCGCTCGCGAGCCGCTTCGATATCTCCTCGGGCGGCGTGATGGGGACGGCGCCGTCGAGCTTCAGCTCGGCCGCGCGGCTCGTGAGCTCGTGCGGCGTCCCGTCCGCCACCAGGAGCGCGCGGCCGGTGAAGCCGCGGTCGCGTAGGAGGGCCGGCGCCTGCTTCGCCCTCGTGGCGTCCACGAGGAGTGCTTGTGCGCTCTTTGCCTCCGTCACGAGCTTCTGCGGCTCGCGCTCCAGCACCACCTGGTGTCCGGCGGCCTCGAGCGCCATTCCGGCCATCTGTAGGACGAGCTCGCTGTCGCAGCAGATGAGGACCTTCACGCGTCCCTCGCGCGCGTGACGATACCACCGACTTGCCCCCCCGTCCCAGGCTCGCGGATAATTCCGGAGGAATGTCCGACTCCAGGCCGCCAGAGGGCACCGACCCGGCGCCGCACGGCGGCGGCTCGGAGGCGTGGTTCTTCTGCCTCCGCATCCTCGGCGGGCGCTACGCGTTCGAGGCCCCCCTCGTGACGGAGGTCGTGCGGCTCGGCCCGCTGACGCGGCTGCCCGCGGCGCCCTCGTTCCTCCCCGGCGTCTTCACCCACCGTGGAGAGGTCCTGCCCGTCCTCGACATCGGCCAGCTCGTCGGCCACGTCTCGATCCCCATCCGGCCGAGCACGCGCGCCGCGCTCGTCCACTGCGGGCCGTGGAAGGTGGCCGTCGTGAGCGAGTCGGTCGAAGGGCTCGTCGCCATTCCCCGCCGCGCCCTCGAGGCGCCGCCTGCCGAGTCCACCGGGGTCGCCGAGTTCCTGTCCGCGGTCGGTCGCGACCGCCACGGACCGGTCGCCATCCTGGACCTGCCGCGCGTCGTGGAGACCGCGCGCGCGCGCGCCGTTCCCGCGGGGAGCGCGCGCGCGTGAGCGAGACCTGCGAGATCCTCCTCTTCCAGGTGGGCGCCGGCGTGTTCGCCGCGCGGGTCCACGACGCCGTCCGCATCGGCAGCGTGCGCGACGTCCCCGCCGAGGACCTCGTCGTGATCACCGCGCTCGGCACGCCGTTCGAGCGCACGCGCGGGATCGTGATCGCCGCCGGCGAGGACGGGCGGGAGCACACGCTCGTGGTGGACCAGGCGCTCGGCGTCCGCAGCATCCCCGCCGCGGACGTGCGCGCGCTGCCGCCGCTCGCGTCCGAGTGCCTCGCCTCCCGCGCCGTCGCGGGCTACGTGGAGCTCGACGGCGCCCTGACGCTCCTCATCGACCTCCGTGCCCTCGTGCGCGAGCGCCCCGGCGCCGCGCCCACCGCGCCCAACCAGCGCGCAGCCTGAAGGGAAGACACGCGATGCGCACCCCCCAGGAACTCGAGCGGAAGAAGCCGGCGAAGAAGGCCGCCGGGAAGCGCGGGCAGGTGGACGTCGCCCGCATCGTCGACGTGCTCAAGGCGTTCTCGGTCGGCCAGTACGGCGGCCGGCTCGACCTCGCCGCGTTCGAGGGCTCGCCGCTCCTCGACGTCGCCCGCGCCGTGAACGCCACCGCCGATCACGTCGAGGCGGAGATCCGCGAGGCGCGCCAGCGCATCGACCTGGTCTCGTCGGGCGTCGACCAGGCCATCGAGGCGCTCGTGAAGCTCGTCATCCAGGGCGATCTCACCGGCAACCTCCGCCTCGGCGTCGCCGACGCCGCGCTCACGCCGCTCATCGCCGGCGTGGGCCAGGTGATGGAGACGCTGCGCAAGTTCGTCACCGAGATCCGAGAGGCCGCGCTGCAGCTCTCCACCTCGTCCGCGGAGGTGCTCGCCGCCGCCACCCAGAACGAGTCCTCCACCTCCGCTCAGGCATCCTCGATCCACGAGACCACCGCCACCATGGAGGAGCTGAAGGGGGCCTCGCACCAGATCGCCGAGAACGCGCAGATGGTGGCCTCCATCGCGGAGCAGACCCTCTCCGGCGCGAAGACGGGCGAGGGGGCCATCAAGGCCTTCATGACCTCGATGGAGAAGGTGCGCCAGAACGCGACCGAGGTGGACGACGCCATCGCGAAGCTCTCGAAGCGCGTCGAGCGCATCGGGACGGTGGTCGAGGTCATCGACGAGATCGCCGACCGCTCCGACCTCCTGGCGCTGAACGCGGCCCTCGAGGGCGCCAAGGCGGGCGAGGCGGGGCGCGGCTTCTCGATCGTCGCCGCCGAGATGCGCCGGCTCGCCGAGAACGTGATGGAGTCCACGAAGGAGATCAAGAACCTCATCACCGAGATCCGCGAGGCGACCCACGCCGCCAAGGAGGCCTCCGACGGCAACAAGCGCATGGCGGGCGAGGGCGAGAAGCTCGGCGGGAACGCGATGCAGAGCGTGTCCGGCATCCTCTCGGGCATCCAGGAGACGAGCGACGCCGCCCGCGTCATCCACCTCGCCACCCAGCAGCAGCGCACCGCCACCGAGCAGGTCGTCCAGTCGATGGCGGAGATCGAGGAGGTCACGCGCCAGGCGCAGTCCGGCTCGAAGCAGGCCACCGGCGCCGCGTCGGAGCTGACGAAGCTCGCCGAACGGCTCGCCGAGCTCGTGAAGCGGTTCACGGTCGAGTAGCCGTCCGCGCGACGGTCGCTCCGGGCCATGGGCGTCTCCGAGGAGATCCGCCAGAAGCTCCTGCCGAGGTTCCGCGAGACGACCGCGGACCGGGTGGAGAAGATCTCGGCCGCGCTCCTCGCGGTGGAGCGCGGGGCGGCGACGGCCGACCTCTCCCAGGAGCTCGCGCGCGAGCTCCACACCCTCAAGGGCGAGGCCCGCATGATGGGCTTCGTCGGGATCTCGTCCGTGGTGCACGCCGCGGAGGACCTCCTGAAGGCGCTGCCGCCGGAGAGCCCGGGCGAGCGGCTCGACGCGCTCCTCAAGGCGTGCGACGCGATCCTGCCGCTGCTCGACGCGCCGGCGGACGGCGGCGTGGCGGCGAAGACCATGACGGACCGGCTGCGCGCGCTCATCGCGCCGGGCGCGACGCCGCCGCCCCGCGCCGCCGCGAAGCCCGCCGCCGCGGCGGCACCGGCCCCTGCTCCGGCTGCGAGCAACGGCGCCGGCACCGGCACGGGCGAGAAGGCCTCCATCACGGGCGAGCACGAGACCGTGAAGGCGGCGGAGCTCGGCGCGAAGCCCGCCGGCTCGATCCGGGTCGACGTGGACCGGCTGGACGAGATCGCCGCGCTCGCCGGCGACGTGCTCGTCGAGGGCGCCCGCTCGATGCGCCGCTCCCGCGATCTCAACGCGCTCTTCGCCCGCTGGGGGCGGCTCTCGGATCGCATCATCTCGCTCGCCGAGCGCCTGCGCGACGCGCGCGCCACGAAGCTCGTGGAGCAGATCGAGGGCGACGTCCACCTGCTCCGCTCCGACACGTTCCGCTTCGCGCGCACGCAGACCGAGGCGTCGTCGTCCGCCCAGTCCCAGTTCAGCCTCCTCGCCGAGCGCATCGGCAACGCCCGCCTCATCCCGCTCTCCGGCGTCCTCGCCGGCTTCCCGCGCGCCGCCCGCGACATGGCGAAGGAGCAGGGCAAGGAGGTCGAGTGCATCGTGAAGGGCGGGGAGACGGGCGTCGACAAGTCGATCCTGCTCTCGCTCAACGACCCGCTCGTCCACCTCGTCCGCAACTGCGTGGACCACGGCATCGAGACGCCGGAGGAGCGGCTCGAGGCGGGGAAGCCCCGCGTCGGGCGCATCACGCTCTCGGCGCGCACCGACGGCGATCTCCTCGCGGTGACGGTCGAGGACGACGGGCGCGGCATCAGCCCGACGAAGGTGAGGTCGGCCGCGCTCGCGAAGGGCATCATCGGCGAGGCGGCGGCCGCGAGCCTGTCCTCGCGCGGCGCGCTCGATCTCATCTTCCTCGCCGGCTTCTCCACCCGCGAGCAGGCCGGCGAGACGAGCGGGCGCGGCGTCGGCCTCGACGTCGTGCGCAAGCGCGTCACGTCGCTGGGCGGCTCGGTGACCGTGGAGTCGGAGCCGGGCAAGGGCGCGAAGTTCACGCTGCGGATGCCGCAGTCGCTCTCGCTCATGAAGGTGCTCCTGGTCCGCATCGACCAGGACGTCTACGGCATCCCGGCCACGGACGTGGACAGCGTGGGCCGCCTCGACCCCGCGCAGACCACGGACGTGGCCGGCGTCCGCGCCGTCCGCTACCGCGGCCGCCTCATCCCGGTGGTGGCGCTCGGGCCGCTCCTCTCGCTCAACGGCGGACCGCGCTCGAAGCGCCCGCTCGTGGCGAACGTGCTCCACGGCGCCGAGGGCGCGGCCGTCGTCGTGGACGGCCTCTTCGGCGAGCGCGAGGTGGCGGTGAAGGCCCCCGGCGCGTTCCTCAAGGGCATGCGGTTCGTCACCGGCGCCGCGGCGCTCGAGGACGGCCGCGTCGCGCTGCTCCTCTCCACGCCGGACATCGTCCAGGCGGCGCGGCGGCTCGCGACGCCGGCGGCGAGCCGCGGGCGCGAGCGGCGGCGGCTGCGGCTCCTGCTCGTCGACGACAGCGCCATCGCGCGCGAGGCCGAGGCCGCGCTGCTCCGGTCCCTCGGCCACGAGGTCGACGAGGCGGTGGACGGCGAGGACGGCTGGCAGAAGCTCCAGACGGGCGCCTACCACCTCCTCGTCACCGACGTGCAGATGCCGGTGCTCGACGGCATCGACCTCACCCGCCGCGTGAAGGCGACGCCGCGGTTCGTGAAGCTCCCCATCGTCATCCTCTCCTCCCTCTCCGCC
>DASSQM010000044.1:0-5094 GCA_035702465.1 Anaeromyxobacter sp.
GGCAACGTCTGGAACGACGACAACAAGATGACGAGCGTCCCCGGCGTGTTCGCCGCCGGCGACATGAGCCGCGGCCAGTCGCTCGTGGTGTGGGCCATCCGCGAGGGCCGCCAGGCCGCCGTCGCGGTGGACCGGTACCTGTCGTACGGCGAGACGGTGCTGCCGCCGTAACGTCTCCGGCGCCTGTCGCGCATCCACGGCGCCCGGCCGCGCGAGAGCGGGCCGGGCGTTCGTATTTCCGTCACGTCGACATGGACCGCGAGTGACTTGATTGGGCGGATGTCGTCAGCCGCTCCACGGCGAGGGCACCCGACTCGGCGCGTGCGCGTGAGCGCCTCAATCGATGGTCGAAGTCGTAGCCGTGCTCGACGGCTGCAGCGGGCCTCGCCGGCCGAGGTACGCGAGCGTCAAGATCGAGAACGCGACGGATGTTCGCCTCGACCCGGTGGAGCCCGAGCCCGTCGAAGCAGTGGCGTATCGCGAGCGCCAGTCCCTCCGCCATGAGGCCCCGCCCGGCGAGCGCCGCGCTCGCGTAGTAGCCGAGATACGCGCTCCGCAGCGGCCCGAGGACGATGTGGCTGACGTTCACGATCCCGACCACCTCGCCGTCGCCGCGGCGGCAGACCGCGAGGCTCACGTAATCGGGCGAGGTCCAGCGGGCGGCCCACCGGTCGAACTCGGCGCGGGTGACGGGCGGGGTCACCCACGGGCGGTGCAGCGCGCGGCTCGCCCGGTTCATCGCCAGGACGGCGTCGCGGTCGGCGCGGGTCACCCGCCGGAGCGCGACGCGCCGGCCGACGCGGAGTGGCTCCGGGGCGCGCGGCACGCGCAGCATCCTGCCACTCCCCCGCCGCGGGCGCGACCTGCGGACGTGAACCGTCGAGCCGGCCTCTCCGTGCGCGCGAGGCTCGCCCCCGTTATCCCGTCGCCGTGAACGTCTTCGCCGTCGATCGCGATCCCGTTCGCGCCGCCCGCGCGCTGTGCGACCGCCACGTCGTGAAGATGACGCTCGAGACGGCGCAGATCCTCTGCACCGCCGCGCGCGCGCACCTCGGACAGCTCGCACCGTACCGCCCGACGCACGCGGCGCACCCCTGCGTCGTGTGGGCTGCGGCCCGCCGCGCGAACTGGGACTGGCTCGTCCGCCACGGCCTCGCGCTCGCGAACGAGTACGAGCGCCGGTTCGGGCGCGTCCACCGGAGCCGCGCGGTGATCGCGCGGATGGCGCGCCGCGGTCCGCCGCCATCGCGACGGCGCCGGCAGCCGTTCGCGCAGGTGATGCCGGAGCCGTTTCGAGGCGCGGACGCGGTGACGGCGTACCGGCGGTACTACGTCGGCGAGAAGGCCCGGTTCGCGAGGTGGACGCCGCCTGCGCGGGCGCCGCGCTGGTTCGCGCCCGCCGGGTGAGACCGTCCCCACGGTGGATCCCCCATCGAGTCGCGACGTCGCCTCGCCCCTGGATACGATCCGCTCGTGCCGACGCAAGCCTCCCTCGACGCGCCGAGCCTCCGCGAGACGCAGCTCTCGGCGCGGCTCGTGGTCCTCACGCTCGGCGGCGACCGGATGATCACGAGCTGGGGGACGAACTGCGTCGCGTTCGCGGGCGCGACCGGGACGCTGGTCGTCGATCCCATGATCGCGCCCGCGCACGCGAGGCTCGTGGAGGAGGCGCTGCGCCTGCGCGGCTTTCCCACGGTGCGCCACGTGGTCCTCACCCATCACCACACGGATCACGCGCTGGGCGCCGGGTGGTTCGCGGCGCGCGGCGCGTCGGTGGTCGCTCACGCGCGCTGCGCCGAGCTGATGGCCGCCCAGCACCCCGCCCTCGTCGCGGCGCGCCGGCGCTCCCCCGACGTCGCGGCCCTCTTCGCCGACGCCGAGCCGCACGCGCCCGCCGTTCGCTTCGAGGATCGTCACACGATCGACCTCGGGGACGCCGAGGTCGACGTGCGCCACCTGGGGCCGGGGCACACGCCGGGCGATGCCGTGGTCCTCTTCTCCTCGGAGGGCGCGGTCGCGTGCGGCGATCTCGTGTTCGCGGGCTACCACTTCAACTACGAGGAGGCGGACGCCGCCGAGCTGCCGCGGCGGCTCGAGGAGGCCGCGCGGCTCCCGGCCACGCGGTTCATCCCCGGACACGGTCCCCCCGGCGGGCGCGAGATCCTGGAGGCGCAGGCCCGCTACCATGCCGAGGTCGCTCGCCTCGTGCGCTCGGCGGCGGACGCGGCAGCGGCGCGCGCGGCCATCGAGGCGGCCTTCCCCGGCCTCGCGCTCCCCGAGGCGATCTCCACGGCGATCGCGGCGTATGGCGCCGCCGGCGGGGAGGGTCCGACGTGGGCGTGAGGTGCGGCGCGTGAGCGGCCGTCAGGGGGCCGCGGCGGTGACGACCACGACGGCCATCGCCGACCGCGCCGCGCCGTCGGATACCGCGACGCTCGCCGCGTACGAGCCCGGCTCGGCGTAGACGTGGCAGACGGCCGCCGCCGCGGCGCGGGGGCTGCCGTCGCCGAAGTCCCAGGAGAGCGCGAGCGCGCTCGCGTCGCCGCTCGCGGTCGCCGCGAAGCACGCGCGCAGCGGCGTCGGCCCCACGTCTCGGTCCACGGTCCCTGCCACCGCGGGCGCGGATTCGTGGCCCGGCGGCGGCCCCATCGCCTCGCACGCGCACGCGAGCAGGAGCAGCCGCGCCGCCCGCGCGGGCGGGGCGAGTCGGCAGCGGGACGGGGTCGGCGTCGCTCGGGACATGGCTTTCCGCCGGGTTGCGCGAGGAACCGCGGGCCCCCCGGCACGCAGTGCGCATAACGACCCGCCGGCGCCGGCGCCGAGCCCCGGTCTCAGCCCCGCGACACGCGGCCCCTCGTGGGGCGACGATTCCCGCAATTATGGACCTCGATATCCACAATCGCCTAGAGTCGGCTCGTGCTCTTCTCCGCGTCCGCCACGCACGCGCTCCGCGCCGTGGCCTTCATCGCCGCGCACGAGGGCGAGGAGGCGATCCTGGGCCGCGACCTGGCGAAGGAGATCGAGGTCCCCGTTCACTATCTGTCGAAGGTCCTCGCTACGCTCGCGCGGGGCGGCGTGCTCACCGCGAGCCGCGGCGTGAAGGGCGGCTACCGCCTCGCGCGGCCCGCCTCCCGCATCAAGCTCGTGGACGTGGTCCTGCCCTTCGAGGGCAAGCGGACGCGGCCGGGCTGTCTGCTGCGGCCGGAGCGGCGCTGCCGCGAGTCCGCGCCGTGCGCGGCACACGGGCTCTGGTCGGGCGTGAAGCAGACCTACATCGACTTCCTCGAGAAGACGACGGTGGAGGACATCCAGGACGGCGGGTAGGGCGGCGGACGGCGATCGCGTGACCGATGGTCGGGCCGGGCGCGGCGAGGCGCCCGGCGGAGGTGGCCATGCAGGACGTGGCGGCTCCCCTCAAAGTGGAGGTCCCCGGTGCGCAGCACCACCGGGGGCTCATCTCCTGTCAGGCGGCGTGCCCCGTCCACACCGACGCCCGCGGGTACGTCCGCGCCATCGCCGCGGGCGACTACGAACGCGCGTACCTCATCGCCCGCGGCCCGAACCCGTTCGCCTCGATCTGCGGGCGCATCTGCGCGGCGCCCTGCGAGGCGGCCTGCCGGCGGGGCAAGCTCCCGCGCACCGACGAGGACGGGTTCCTCGTGGGGAAGGACGAGCCCATCGCGATCCGCGCGCTGAAGCGGTTCGCCTGCGAGCGCTTCGGCGTCGAGGCGCGCGCTCCGGACGAGGCCTTCGCCGCGGCGCGTGCGTTCGTCCCCGACGTCGCCGCCGACGCCGACGAGCTCGCGGCGCTGCTCCGCGCCACCGTCTCCCCCGGCTTCCAGCCCGCCCGCGGCGAGCGGGTGGCCATCGTCGGCGGCGGCTGCGCCGGGCTCTCCGCCGCGCACGACCTCGCGCTGCTCGGGATGAGGCCCGTGGTCTTCGAGAGCGAGCCGGTGGCGGCGGGGATGCTCTCCCTCGGCATCCCCGAGTACCGGCTGCCGCGCGAGCTCGTCCGCCGCGAGGTGGCGGTCATCGAGGCGCTCGGCGCCGAGATCCACTGCCGGACCGTGGTGGGGAAGGACGTCTCGTTCGCCGAGCTGCGGCGGGACTTCCACGCGCTCGTCCTCGCGGTCGGCGCGAAGCGGCCGCGGTCGCTCGCCATCCCGGGCGAGGCCGGCCCCGGCGTGTACGGCGGCGTCGACTTCCTCCGCGCGGTCTCGCTCGGCGAAGAGGTCCCGCTCGGCAGGAGCGTCGTCGTCATCGGCGGCGGGAACGTGGCCTACGACGTGGCGCGCACCGTCGTGCGGCAGATGGCCTACGACACGGCGCGCACCGCGGCGCGCCTCCCCGGGCGGCGGCGCGTCCGCCTCGTGTCGCTCGAGACGCTCGCGGAGATGCCCGCCGACACGGTGGAGATCCGCGAGGGCGACGAGGAGGGTGTGGAGCGGCTCGGCGGGTTCGGCCCGGTGGAGATCGTCCGCGACGCCGCGGGCAAGGTGACGGGGCTCCGCGCGAAGCGCTGCCTGCGCGTGTACGACGCGTCGAGGCGCTTCGCGCCCGTGTTCGACGACGCGGACGTGCGCACGTTCGAGTGCGACACGGTGCTGGTCGCCGCCGGCCAGACCACGGACCTCTCGTTCCTCCAGGAGGGCGGCGAGGACGTCGCGCAGTTCCGCCCGGGCTGGCCCAAGGTGGACCCGGAGAGCCTCGCGTCCACCGCGCCGGGCGTGTTCGTCGCCGGCGATCTCGCGCACGGCACCCGGCTCGTCATCGACGCGGTGGCGTCCGGGAAGAAGGCCGCCCGCGCCGTCTATGCCCACGTCACGGGGAAGAAGCTCGCACCGGCGATCCTCACCGCCCACCTGCCGCTCCAGCGCTATCGCCGCGAGCGCGGCTACGAGAAGCTCCGCCGCGTCGAGCTCCCGGTGCTGCCCGCGGAGGAGCGGCTCCACGACCCGAAGCGCCTCGTGGAGCGCTGCCTCTCGGAGGAGGAGGCACGGCGCGAGGCGTCGCGCTGCCTCGACTGCGGCGTCACCCCCGTCTTCGACGGCTCGCGCTGCGTGCTCTGCGGCGGCTGCGCCGACGTCTGCCCGA
>DASSQM010000045.1:0-13412 GCA_035702465.1 Anaeromyxobacter sp.
GCCGCGAACGCGGTGCAGAGGACGCACGAGGTCGTGTTGACGCCGGCGAGGACGAGGGTGCGCGCGCCGAGCCGGCGCCGCAGCACGAAGTCGAGATCCGTCTCGTGGAAGCAGTCGTAGCGCTTCTTGCGGTCGACGACGAGGTCGCGCGGATCGCGCAGCTCCGGGATGATCTCGGTCCCGGGGCTCCCCGCGAGGTTGTGCCGGAGGTTCGAGCCACGCTTCATCGACGGATCGTCCGCGATCGCCTTCCAGAACGGGTTCGCGGCCGCCTCGGCGGCGTCCCGGTACACGGTGACCACGTGGACGATCGGCACGCCCCGCTCGCGCAGCGCGCCGAAGAGCTGGCGCGCCGCGGCGACGATCCTGCGGCAGCTCTCGGCGGGGAGCGGCATGGTGGCGATCGCGGGGTCGAGGTGCCCGCGGTGCATGTCGATCGAGACGGCCGCGGCGGTCCTCGGGTCGATGCGGACGGTGGCCATGGGCTCTCCTCCGGGCCGCTACGCGGGCGGGATGATCGGCACGAGGACGTGAGGCGGGTCGTCCGGGCCGCAGTGGAGCGTGACGTTCCGCCCGAACACCTCCGGCGGGCGGTCCCGCGGGTCGTCGTGCAGGAACGGACCCACGCCCGTGAACGTCGGCGAGAACGTCCCGAGCCCCGCGCCTGCGCCTCCCGGATACTGGTAGTCGCGGCCGCGGACGGTGAGCGCGAGCCGGTGCCCCGGCGGCACCACGATGCAGGTGGGCCAGAGCTCGACGTCCAGCGGATAGGCCTGCCCCGGAACGAGCGGCTGCGGCTCGTCGTGCGTGTGCCAGGGGCGCCACGGGCGCGATCGCGCGGGATCGAGCTTGCGGTGCGACGCGCGCAGCCAGCCCTGCGCCACGGGCGTGTGCGGATCGAGCGCGCCCTGGAACGTCACCTCCCGGAGGTCGGGCGCGAACACGCGGAGCACGAGGAAGAGGTCGGCGTCGGCGCCCTCCGCCGAGACGCGCAGCCGCGCCGCGACCGGGCCGGTGATCTCGATCTCCTGCTCGAGCGGACGCCCGAGGAACGTCACGCCGTCGCCGAGGCCGGCGTACGCGGCGCGCGCCTCGCGCGGCGGCGGCTCGGGGCGGAGGCTCAGGTCGGAGGCGTCGAGGTACAGCTTCGTCCAGCGCGTGCGCCGGAGGGGCCACTCCTGCTCGCCCCGCTCGACGAATCGTTCGCCGGCATGGCGGATCTGAAGGCTCACGCGCGGCTGGCGGGACCAGCCGGTGTCCTCGCCCTTGAGGAAGTGGCCGAAGAAGCGCTTCTGCAAGCGGACCCCGTGGTCCGTGTAGAAGTGCGTCCAGTGCTCGAGCCCGTGGACCTCGAGCCACTTCTCCCGCGACGCGGCCTCGCCGAAGCCCTCGAAGTTGCCGCGCGGGTGCAGCCCCTGGCCACCCCAGTTCGCCGCGGAGAGGAGCGGGACGGTGATCCTCGAGAAGTCGGGCAGGCGCGAGCGCCAGTAGTCGTCGGTGGCGAGGGGGTTCCGGCGGCAGTCCTCGAAGAAGTCGCTCCGCGCCGCGCCCAGCTCCTCCGGCGAGAGCGTCTCCGGGCCGGAGACCCACTCGCCGTTCATGCGGCTCCGCCACCCGCGCGCGCCGAGGCCGTGCTGGACGCGCACGATCTGCGACGGGAACCACGCGCGCCCGAAGGTGCAGAGGATGCCGCCGTGGTGGGCGAGGTCGCGGTAGTAGTCCGCGGCGCCCTCCCAGACGCACATGGCGGCGAGGTGCGGCGGCTGGAGCGCCGCCACCTGCCACTGGTTCATGGCCATGTACGAGATGCCGGAGAGGCCGACCCTTCCGCTCGACCACGGCTGCGCGGCCGCCCACTCGATGCAGGCGTAGAGGTCCTGCGCCTCGCGGTGCGACCACACGTCGAGGAACCCCGGCGAGCGGCCCGCGCCGCGCGAGTCGACCCGCACGCAGGCGTAGCCGTCCGGCACGAACTTCTCCGGATCGACCACCTCCCAGTTCTGGAAGCGGTTCGACGATCCCGCCTCCACGTCGGGGTGCTGCTCGCTCATCCGGCGCCACTGATCCGTGTAGAGGTCCGCGAAGTGGAGCCCCTTGCCGTACGGGCCCATGGCGAGGAGGGCGGGGTGCCGGCCGGGCCGCTCCGGGCGGAAGACGTCGGCGCGCAGCACGACGCCGTCGTCCATCCGGATGGGCACGTCCCATTCGATGCGCATCCCGCCGCTCGCGGCCGCGTCCTCGGTCATGGGGCCTCCTACTTGCCGCAGTGGGTGCAGGGCGGGACGTCGCGGCCGTACACCGGCTGCTTCAGGAAGTCCTCGGGCTTGTACGTCCAGAACTGCGAGACGGCGGGGAACGTGTGGATGACCGTGTTCTGGAGGCGCCCGTTCACCTTCTCCACCTTGCGGACGTACTCGTTCTCGACCGGGTTCCCGTAGGAGTCGAGCTTCACGGGGCCGCGCGGCGTCTCCGAGAGATCGACCTTGCGGAGCGCGTCGATGAGCTTCTCCACGTCCTCGACGTTGCCGCGGACCGCGTCCATCGCCTGCGCGAGCGCGAGGCCCGCGACGTACGCGCCCTCCGAGTAGTAGGACGGGACCTGGCCGAACTTCGCCTCGTAGGCCTGGGCGAACTTCTTGTTCGCGGGGTCGTCGAGCGCCGCGGAGTAGTGGAGGCACGTGACGACGCCGAGCGCCTCGTCGCCCATGTTGCGGAGCACGTGCTCGTCCGTGAACGTGCCGCCGCCGATGAGCGGGATGCGCCCCTTGAGGCCCGCGTCCGCGTACTGCTTCATGAACCGCAGCGCGTCCGCGCCCGAGAAGATGGCGTAGATCGCGTCGACGTCGCGGCGGAGCTGGGCGAGGTACGGCCCGTAGTCGGCGGTGCCGAGCGGCGACCACAGCTTCTGCACGATCTGGCCGCCCGCCTCCTCGAACGTGCGGTGGAAGCCCGCCGCCACCTCCCAGCCGAACGCGAAGTCGTACCCGATCATCGCGATGCGCTTGTAGTGGAGCGTGTCGTACGCGTACTTGCCGAACGGCTGCGACGGCTGGGCGCTCGTCCACCCGGTCCGCACGATGTACCGCGAGCGCTTGCGCTGGGTGAGGTCCTCCGACGACACGATCGGGAACAGCGTCGGGAGCTTCCTCTCGTTGATGTACGGCGCGATCGCGTAGCCGACCGCGGCGCTGAGCGGCCCGACGAGGACCTGCACGCCCTGGCTCTCGACCATGCTGCGCAGCTTCGTGAGCCCGGTGGCGGGCACGCCCGCGTCGTCCTCGACGAGGAGCGCCACGTCGCGTCCGCCGAGCTTGTTCCCGTGCTGCTCGAGGAAGAGCTGGAACCCGTTCTGCATGTCCTTGCCGTTCGCGGCGAGCGGGCCGGTCTGCGGGGTGAGCAGGCCGACCTTCACCGGGCCCTTCTGCTGCTGGCCGCGGGCCGGGGCGGCCCACGCGGCCGCGAGGACGGCGAGGGGGAGCGACAGGAGGGTGCGTCGGCGCGTCGTTCGCATTTCGTTCTCCTCGTTCAGGTCTGCAGACCCAGGAAGCGCGACTTCACCTCCTCGTTCGCGGACAGCTCCGCGGGCGTGGAGGAATGGACGATGCGCCCGCGCTCGAGCACGTGGACGCGGTCGGCGAGGCGGGTGGCGAAGGGGAGGCTCTGCTCCACGAGCAGGATGGAGAGCCGCTGCCGCTTCAGCTCGGCGATGACGTTCCCGACCTCGCGCACGACGAGCGGGGCGAGCCCCTCGGTCGGCTCGTCCATGAGCAGGAGCGCCGGGTTCGTCATGAGCGCCCGGCCGATGGCGAGCATCTGCTGCTCCCCGCCGGAGAGCTTGTCGCCCGCGGCCTCCTGGCGCGAGGCGAGGCGCGGGAAGAGCGCGAAGACGCGCTGCTCGCTCCAGCCGTCCGGGGCGGGGCGCGCCGCCACCGCGAGGTTCTCGCGCACCGAGAGCGACGGGAAGATGCGCCTGCCCTGCGGCACCACCGCGAGGCCGAGCTCCACGGCGCGGTGGGGCGGCAGGCGCGTGAGGTCCGTGCCGCGGAACGTGACGCGGCCCTGGCGCGGCGGCGTGAAGCCGATGATGCCGCGCACGAGCGTCGTCTTCCCCATGCCGTTCCGGCCGAGGATCGCCACCACCTCGCCCTCGCCGACGTCGAGCGACACGCCGTGGAGGACGTGGCTCTCGCCGTAGTAGCAGTGGATGTCGGCGACCTCGAGCATCAGCCGGTCCCCAGGTAGATCTCCGCGACGAGCTCGCTCCGCCGCACCTCGTCGCACGTCCCGTCGGCCACGACCTGCCCGTGGTGGAGCACGGTGATGCGCTCGGCCACCCCGAACACGACGTCCATGTCGTGCTCGATCATGAGGAGGGTGAGCGACGGGTCGAGCCGCTGGAGCAGCCCCGTGAAGCGCTTCGACTCCGCCGACGAGAGGCCCGCCATCGGCTCGTCGAGGAGGAGCAGGCGCGGCCCGCTCGCGAGCGCCATCCCCACCTCGAGCTGGCGCTGCTCGCCGTGGGAGAGCGTTCGTACGGTGCGCCCCTCGCTCGCCGCGAGCCCGACGCGCTCGAGCACCGCGCGGGCGCGATCGCGGAGGTCGCCGTAGGCGGAGAGGGGGCGGTGCAGCCGCAGCCGCGTGCGCGCGACGCCGTGCACGGCGAGGAGGGCGTTCTCGAGGACGGTGAGGCTCGGGAAGAGCGTGTTGATCTGGAACGTGCGCGCGAGCCCGAGCGCCGTGCGGCGGTGCGGTTGAAGCCGCGTGACGTCGCGGCCGAACAGCGCGACGCGGCCCTCGCTCGGGGGGATCTCCCCCGCGATGACGTTGAAGAGCGTGGTCTTGCCGGCGCCGTTCGGTCCGATGAGAGCGCGGCGCTCCCCCGGCTGGATGGCGAGCGCGACGTTCCGCACCGCGGCGAGCCCGCCGAAGGATCGCGAGAGGCCGTTCACCGCGAGGGCCGGTGCGGCGCTCATCGCCGCTCTCCGCGGAGCGCGCCGACGAGGCCCTTCGGCGCGAGCACGATCACGCCGATGTAGACGAGCCCGAGGACGAGGAGCCAGCGCTTGGTGTACAGGCTGAGGAGGTTCTTGGAGAGCACGAGCACCGCCGCTCCGAGCGCCGGGCCGACGAGCGTGCCGGGGCCGCCCAGGGCCACCATGAGCAGCGTCTCGACGGACGTGACGAGGTGGACCTCCACGGGGCTCACGAACCCGTCGTAGTAGGCCCAGAGCGCGCCCGCCAGGCCCGCGAACGCGCCGGAGAGCACGAACGCCAGGTACTTGTGCAGCCACACGTCGTAGCCGAGCGCGCGCATGCG
Organism: Anaeromyxobacter sp.; assembly: GCA_035702465.1. GTDB lineage: Bacteria > Myxococcota > Myxococcia > Myxococcales > Anaeromyxobacteraceae > Anaeromyxobacter. The sequence continues at coordinate 5,318 of DASSQM010000045.1, forward strand.
CCGCTCGGTCTCGCGGATGCCGCGGAGGCTCAGGCCAAACGGCGAGCGGACCACGCGGAGGAGGATCGCGAAGGTGAGCGCGAACGCGACGAGCGCGAGGTAGTAGAAGCGCAGCGGGGCCGCGAGCGCCACGCCCGCCACCACCGGCCGCTCGATCCCGGCGATGCCGTTGTCCCCCATGGTGAGCGAGACCCAGCGGAACGCGAGGCCCCACACCACCATGCCGAGCGCGAGCGTGATCATGAGGAAGTACACGCCGACCGCGCGGATCGCGACGAGGCCGAACAGCGCCGCGACCGCCGTGGCGAGGACGAGCGCGGCCGCGAGGCAGGCGAGGAACGAGGCCTGGTGGGCGGTCGAGAGGATGCCGACGGCGTACGCGCCGAGGCCGAAGTAGGCGGCGTGCCCGAGCGAGGCGAGGCCGGTGTAGCCGAGGAGCAGGTCGAGGCTCATCGCGAACATCGCGTAGATGAGGATCTGCGTGAGGAGCGTGAGCGCGTAGGAGGGGAGGACGGGCGGCGCCGCGACGAGCGCGACGCCCACCGCCAGCGCGGCGGCGCGCCGGCGCCACGCCCAGGGATCGCCCGGGAGCGCGGAGCCGTCCAGCGTCTCGGTTCGCGACGCCATCGTCGGTCCTCGGGTCAGCGCCGGCCGAACAGCCCGGTGGGCTTGAGCGCCAGGATGACCGCCATCGGGGCGAACAGCGTGAAGTAGGAGAGCTCGGGGAAGAGCGCCTTGCCGAAGTTGTCGAGGAGCCCCACGGCGAGGCTGCCCACCACGACGCCCGGGAGGCTGCCGAGGCCGCCGACGATGACGACCACGAACGCGTACGGGAGCACCTCGAAGTCGAGGCCGGGGTAGACGCCGATGAAGGCGCCGCCCACCACGCCGCCGAGCGCGGCGAGGAACGCGCCGAGCGCGAACACGCCCGCGGAGACGACCGGGACGGAGACGCCCACGCCCTCCGCCATCTCCGCGTCGTCGACGGTGGCGCGGATGCGCGCGCCGAGCCGCGTGCGGTCGAGGAACAGCCACAGCGCGAGCCCGACGGCGACGGCGACGCCGACGATGAAGAGCCGGTAGGCCGGGACGAAGATCGGTCCGGCGCGCAGCGAGCCCGAGAGGAACGGGGGCACCGGGATGGAGCGCGGGTCGCCTCCCCAGAACAGGAGCGACAGGTCCTGGAAGACGAGCGCGAAGCCCATGGTCATGAGCACCTGGGCGAGGCTCTGGCCGCGGAGGCTGCGCAGGAAGAGCGACTCCATGGCGAGGCCGAGCACGGCGATGGCGGCCGCTCCGGCGAGCAGGGCGAGCGCGAAGCTGCCGGTGCGCATCGCGGTGGAGAGCCCGACGTAGCCGCCCAGGAGGAAGTACGAGCCGTGGGCGAGGTTCACGATCCGCATCACGCCGAAGATGAGGGAGAGCCCGCTCGCCAGCAGGAACAGCATGGCGCCGAAGGAGATCCCGTTCACCGCCTGCGTGAGCCAGAACTCCATCAGGCGAACGCCTCTGCGTTGAAGAGGTTGGGCGGACGCCTGCCCTCGAGCGCCGCCCGCAGGTTCTCGACCACGATCTCCGCCATCCGGGCGCGGAGCTCGGCCACCGCGCTCCCGAGGTGCGGCGTGAGCGTGGCGTTCGGGAGCGCGAGGAGCCCCGGGTGCACCTTCGGCTCCTCCTCGTAGACGTCCAGGCCCGCGCCGGCGATGCGTCGCGCCGCGAGCGCCTCGGCGAGCGCGGCCTCGTCGACCACCGGTCCGCGCGAGGTGTTCACGAGGACCGCGGTCGGCTTCATGAGCGCGAGCTCGCGCGCGCCGACGAGGTGGCGCGTCTGCGGAGTGAGCGTGGGGTGGAGCGACACGAAGTCCGATCGCGCGAGCAGCTCGTCGAGCGGGACGAAGCTCGCGCCGAGCGCGCGCTCCTCCGCCTCCGGGAGCCGCGAGCGCTTCGTGTAGAGCACCGCCATCTCGAAGCCGCGGGCGCGGCGGGCCACGGCGGCGCCGATGCGGCCCATGCCGACGATGCCGATGGTCTTGCCGTGCACGCCGAGCCCGGCGAAGTGGAGCGACTGGGAGCCGGGGAACGTGCCGCGGCGCAGGGCAGCGTCGCCCTCCACGACCCGGCGCGCCACCGCGAGGAGCAGCGCGAAGTGCAGGTCCGCGGTGGCCTCCGTGACGATGGGCGGGATGGTCGTCACCGCGATCTTCCGCGCCGTCGCCGCCGCGATGTCCACCGTGGCGGGGAAGATGGACATGCTCGCGATCACCTTGAGCCGCGGCGCCGCGCCGATCATCTCGGCGTCCACCACGTCGTGCATGAGGTGGAAGAGGGCGTCCGCGCCGCGCAGGCGCGCCGCGAGATCGGCGCGGGGCATGATGCGGCTCGCGTCGGGCCCCACGTCCACGTCGGCCACGGCCCGGAGGCGCTCCAGCGCCGCGGAGGGGATGGGCTGCGAGACGACGACGCGCGGCCGTTCGTTTGCCATGTTCACAACCTCAGGAGCTTCGCCGCCGACTCGCCCCCCAGGATGCGGGCGCGGTCGGCGCGGCGGAGCTGCCGGACCTCCCGGAGGGTCCGGACGGGGTCGAGGCAGCCCATGTCGAAGCGGTAGTCGCTCCCCACCACCACGCGGTCGCTGCCCACGAGGTCGACGAGGTAGCGCAGCGCGAGCGCGTGGTGGATGACGGTGTCGTAGTGGAAGCGGCGGAGGTACGCGCTGGGGCGGCGCCGCGACTTGCCCTTCGCCTCCGCGCGGACGCGGGCCACGCGATCGAGCCTCCCCACGAGGAACGGGAGCGCGCCGCCCGCGTGCGCGAGGCAGATCTGGAGCCGCGGGTGGCGATCCAGCACGCCGCCGAGGACGAGGCGCGCCGCGGCGACGGCGGTGTCGAACGGGTTCCCGAGCCCGTTGTGCAGGTAGTAGGGCCGGATGCGCTCCACCCCGATGACGTCGATGGGGTGGATGAAGAGGACGGCGCGCAGCGCCTCGGCGCGGGCGAAGAAGGGCGCGAGGTCCGGGTGGTCGAGGTCCTTCCCGTTCACGTTCGAGCCGATGGCGGCGCCCTTGAGCCCGAGCTCGCGCATCGAGCGCTCGAGCTCCTCCACGGACGCGGCCACGTCCTGCAGCGGCAGGGTGGCGAGCCCGGCGAGCCGGTCCGGGCGCTCCGCCACCGCGCCGGCGAGGTCGTCGTTGAACCGGCGCGCGAGGCGGCGGGCCAGGTCCGCGTCGGCCCAGTACACCATCGGTGGACAGAGGGAGAGGACCTGGAGGTCGACGCCGATCTTGTCCATCTCTGCGACGCGCGCGCGCGTGTCGCTGAAGTGGCGGGTGATGGGGCCGTAGGGGCGGCCGCCGACGAGCATGGTCGGCGCGCCGCCGTTCCGCAGGACGGAGGCGCCGTGCGGCGCGCCCTCCCGCTCGAGCGCCTCGAGGAAGCCCGGCGAGACGAAGTGCGCGTGCAGGTCGATGACCATGGCCTCTCGCGGAGGTGGTGTCTTAGCGGCCGAGACCGCGCATTCCGCGGCCCGGCCGAAGCGGCCCCGAAGGGGGTTCCCTCCCGGTCAACGCCGCGGCAGCCCCGCCATCGCCTCGTAGACGCGGACGATGCCGGAGAGATCGTCCTTCGCCTGCCCGGCCGCGAACGCCGCCGTGTAGAGCTGCTGCATGGTCCCGGCGAGCGGCACCGGCACGTGGAGCGACTGGGCCGCCTCGACGATGAGGCGGATGTCCTTCAGGAACAGATCGATCTTCATGAGCGGATCGAACCGCCCCTCCACCATGAGCGGCCCCCGCACCTCCAGGATCTTCGAGGCCGCCGCGCCGTGCCGGAGGATCTCGAGCGTCTGCGCGGGATCGAGGCCGGCGCGGCGCGCGAGCGTGAGCCCCTCGGCGAGCACGACCCCGTTGAGCCCCATGACGAGGTTCGTGACGAGCTTCAGGATCGAGCCGCTCCCCACCGGCCCGACGTGGAACACCTTCTTCGCGAGCGTCTCGAGCACGGGCCGCGCCCGCTCGAACGCCGCCTTCTCGCCCCCGACCGTGATGACGCAGTCGCGCCGCGCCACCATGCCGCTCGTGCCGCTCACGGGCGCGTCGAGCAGGGCGGCGCCGCGGGCCCGCGCGGCCGCGTCCATGCGCACGGCGAGCTCCGGCGAGATCGTGCTCATCTGGATCACGACGGTGTCCTTCGACGCTCCGTCGAGGACGCCGTCCTTGCCGGCGATCGCCGCCTCGACGCTCTCGAGCGTGGGGAGCGCCACGAACACCTCGCGGGCGCTCCGCGCCGCCTCCGCCGCCGAAGCCGCGGCGCGGCCGCCGCGCGCCGTGAGCTCGGCGAGCCGCTCCGGCAGGACGTCGTAGCCGACGACCTCGCGACCGGCGTCGATCAGCACGCCGGAGATCGCGGTCCCCAGGAGCCCCACCCCGACCACCGCCACGGGCGCCTTCTCGCTCATCGTTCGCTCTCCTTCTCGCAGCCGGACGAGGGTTCGCCGTTCAGGGAGTCCGCGCCGACCGCCACCAGTCCAGGATCTGCTCGCCGGTCCAGAACGCGACGCCGGGGTGCCCGCGCACGTGCTCGAGGAGCGCCTCGAGGTACTTGATCTGGTGCGGCGCGCCGCTCAGGTACGGGTGGAACGCGACGCCCATGAACTTCGCGCGCTGCGCCGACTCCTGGTAGAGCCGGTCGAACGCGTCGCGCCCGCGCTGCAGGAACACCTCCGACGCGTGGTGCTGCAGGTTCAGGACGGGGATGTCGTTCAGCTCGATCGGATACGGGAGGGTGACGAGCGGGCCGTGGCGCGTCGCGAGCTCGGTCGGCTCGTCGTCGTAGACCCAGTCGCCCACGTACCGGACGCCCGCCTCGGCGAGGAGGTCGGGCGTGTCGAAGGTCTCGGTGAGCCCGGGGCCGAGCCAGCCCACGGGGCGCCTCCCGCCGAACCGCTCCAGCGCGTCGAGCGTGCGCCGGATCGCGTCGCGCTCGTCCTCCAGCTTGTGCATGGGCACCTGCACGAACGAGTGGCCCATGAACTCCCAGCCCGCGTCGCGCGCCGCCTGCGCGACGCGCGGGTAGCTCTCGCAGACCTTGCCGTTGATGGAGAGCGTGACGCGGACGCCGAGGCGCGCCAGCGCGGCGTGGAGCCGCCAGAAGCCGACGCGCATCCCGTACTCGTGCCAGGCCCAGTTCGGCACGTCCGGGAGGAGCGGCGCGCCCGTGGGCGGCGTGAGCGCCACGCGCGGCATCGGCCGCTCGATCTCCCACACCTCCACGTTGAGGATGGGCCACACCACGAGCCGCGTGCCCTGGGGCAGCCGGAGGGGAGGGCGATCGACGATCGCCGAGTAGACGCTGCGCTCGGTGGGCTTCATGCGGGCCTCCTTCAAAGGCCGAAGTACAGCTTCCGGACGAGGTCGTTGTCGGCGAGCTCCGCGCGCGAGCCGCCCTCGAACGCGATCCGGCCGTGGACGATGACGTAGCCGCGGTCCGCCACGCGGATCGCCTGCTGGAAGTTCTGCTCCGCCATGAGCACCGTCAGCCCGAACCGCTCCTTCAGCTCCTGGATCTTGGCGATGGTGTGGCCGACGAGCAGGGGCGAGAGCCCGACCGACGGCTCGTCCACGAGGAGGATGCGCGGGGCGGTCATGAGCGCCCGGGCGAGCGCGACCATCTGCTGCTCGCCGCCGCTCATGCTGCCGGCGAGCTGGTGGCGGCGCTGCGCGAGGGCGGGGAAGAGCTCGAAGCAGGAGGCGAGGCCCTCGTCGATCCGGCGCCGCGCGTCGCCGCGATACGCGCCGAGCAGGAGGTTCTCCGCCACGGTGAGGCGCGGGAACAGGTGCCGGCCCTCGGGCACGAGCGCGATGCCGAGCTGGACGATCTCGTGCGGCGCCATCCCGACGAGCTCGTGCGAGACGCCGTCGATCTCCGCGACGATGCTGCCGGCGGTGGGGCGCACGATGCCCATCACGCAGCCGAGCAGCGTGCTCTTGCCGTTGCCGTTCGTGCCGAGGAGCGCGACGGTCTCGCCGTCGCCGAGGCGCATGGACAGGTCGTGGATCACGCGCACCTGGCCGTAGCCGGCGTGGACCTTCTCGAGGCGCAGGCTACTGGCCAAGGTAGGCCCTCTCCACCTCGGGGTGGCGGAGCACCGTCTCCGGCGCGCCGTCGGCGACCTTCCGCCCGGCGACGAGCACCGCGATGCGCTCCGAGAACCGCACCACCGCGCGCATGATGTGCTCGATGAGGACGACGGCGATGCCGCGCCCCTTCATCTCGAGCAGGATGCCGATGATGTCGTCCATCTCGGACGACGAGAGGCCCGCCATGGCCTCGTCCGAGACGAGCAGCTTCGGGCGCGCGGCGACGGCGCGCGCGAGCTCGAGCTTGCGCATGTCGACCTGCGTGAGCTCGCCCGAGCGCCGGTCCGCCTTCGCCTCGAGGCCGACCTGGCGGAGGATCGCCATCGCCTCGTCCGCGAGCGCGGCCCGATCCCGGCGGGGGCGGGAGCCGTCCGCGTACGAGAGCGGCACGAGCAGGTTCTCTCGCACGGTCATGCTCGCGAACGGCCGCGGGATCTGGAAGCTCCGCGCGATCCCGAGCCGGACGCGCCGGTGCGGCGCGAGCCCGCCGACGTCGCGGCCGTCGAAGCGGATCGAGCCCGCCCCGTGCCGCAAGGTCCCGGCGATGCAGTTGACGAGCGTGCTCTTCCCCGAGCCGTTCGGCCCGATGAGCCCGACGCGCTCGCCCGCCGAGACGGACAGGTCCACCTGGTCGAGCGCCAGGAACCCACCGAAGCGGCGCGTGACGCCGCGCGCGACGAGGAGCGGCTCGCTCACGGCGGCGCCTCGCTCGGGCGGCGGCGGCGCGCCCAGCCCACGATGCCCTCGGGCGCCACCGTCACGAAGACGACGAGCAGCGCGCCGACCAGGAACAGGTTCCAGTCGGCCGAGACGGTCACCTGCAGGACCTGCTGGGCGATCCCGAGGAGCAGGGCGCCGAGGAGCGGGCCCGCCCAGCTGTGCATCCCGCCGATGAGCGGCATGGCGATGCTGTTCACCGCATACGAGAGGCTGAAGACGCCGCCCGGCTCCACGTAGAGGAGGAAGTACGGGAAGGTCGCGCCGGCCATGCCCATGAGGCCGCCGGAGAGCGCGGTCGAGGCGAGCTTGAGGCGCAGGGTGGGCACGCCCGCGCACTCCGCCGCCACCTCGTCGTCGCGGATCGCGGCGAGCCCGCGCCCCATGGTGGAGGTCTGGACCCACCGCGCGAGCGCGAGCGACCCGGCGGCCATGAGCGCCATGACGGCGAACAGCCACTGGGCGTTGCTCCGGAACCCAGGCGGGGGCCCGTGGCGCAGCACGAGGTACGCGCCGCGAGCGCCGCCCACGAAGTCCCAGTTCACGACGAACGTGAGCAGCACCTGCGCGAACGCGAGCGTGGCGATGGCGAAGAAGACGCCGCGCAGCCGCAGGGTGAGGTACCCCATGCCGAGGCCGACGAGCGCCGCCACCGCCGTGCCGGCGGCGACGCAGAGCGCGACGGGCGCCGGGAAGAGATTGTTCAGCACCACGCTCGAGTAGACGCCCAGCGCGAAGAACGCCGCGGAGCCGAAGTTCACGTACCCGGTGAAGCCGCCGAGGATGTTCCAGGCGCTCGCGAGGACCACGAACTGCAGCACGGTGTAGCCCGCCGAGAAGAGGTAGTCGTTCGCGACGAGCCGAACCGCGAGGGCCGTCCCGGCGGCGGCGAGCCCGACCACGAGCGCCGTGAACCGGGGCGTCGTCACTGCGCCGCCTTCCCGAACAGCCCCGCGGGCCGCACCGCGAGCGCGAGCAGCAGGAGCCCGAACGACACCGCGGGCGACCACGACGGCCCGAAGAACGTCGACGTGAACGACGTCGCGATCCCGAGGATCGCCGCGCCGGCGAGCGTCCCGTGGATGCTCCCCATCCCGCCGAGGACGGTGATGGCGAAGGTGAGCCCGATGTACTCGCGTCCGAGCGACGGCTGCACCGGCTGGATCACGATGAGCAGGGCGCCCGCGACGCCGGCGGTCGCGATGGAGATGCCGAAGGCGACGCGCTTCACGCGGACGGGATCGA
>DASSQM010000046.1:0-4449 GCA_035702465.1 Anaeromyxobacter sp.
GAAGGATCGCCGCGAGGTGGGGCGGCTCGCCGTGCGCGCGGTGAAGCTCTACGCCGACGGCGCGCTGGGGAGCCGGGGCGCCGCGCTGCACGAGGACTACGCCGACGAGCCCGGGAACCGGGGGCTCCTCCTCACCGAGCCCGACGCGCTCCGCGCGAAGGTGCGCGCCATCGCCGGGGCCGGGTTCCAGCCGGCGGTGCACGCGATCGGCGACCGGGCGGTGTCGAGCGTGCTCGACGCCTTCGAGGCGGCGGGCGACCTCCGTCCGCTCCGCCCGCGCGTCGAGCACGTCCAAGTCGTGCTGCAGCGCGACGTGCCGCGGCTCGCCGCAGCCGGCGCGATCGCGTCCATGCAGCCCGTCCACGCGACGAGCGACGCGCCGTGGGTCGCCGCGCGGCTCGGCGCCGGCACGGAGCGCTTCCGGGGCGCGTACGCCTGGCGCACCGTGCTGCGCGCCGGCGTGCCGCTCGCGTTCGGATCGGACTTCCCGGTCGAGGACGCCGACCCGCGCGCGGGGATCGCGGCGGCGGAGGAGCGCGTCGCGCGCGACGGGAAGCCGTTCACGCCCGAGCAGCGGCTCGGGCGCGAGGACGCGCTGCGCGCCTTCACGTCGGGGGCAGCCTTTGCGTCGTTCGCGGAGGCGCGCCGCGGCGTGCTGCGCGAGGGCTTCGACGCGGACCTGACGATCTTCGCCGAGGACGTGCTCGCCGCCTCGCCCGACCGCGTGCGCCGCATGCGCGTGACGCACACGATCGTCGGCGGCAGGATCGAGTTCGAGTCCGAGCGGCGCAGCCGGTGAGGAGCGGCCGGGCACGTCTCGCTTCGCGCAAGGTGCCTCGGCCGGATGTCGGATCCCGGCGGTCAGAGCAGCGTCGCCCATCCGACGAGCAGCCGGCCCGCGGTCACGCGCCCGCCGCCCACGAGGACGACGTCGTTCAGGGCCTTGCCGCCGTCGGTGCGCGCCTTCCACGGCTGCGCCGCGTTCACGTGGATGCGCACGACCCCGCGCTCGGTGTGGTGCAGCACGAGCGCGGTGCCGTCCGGGGCCACCGACGCCACGAGGCCGACGTGCTCCGCCGGTCCGCCGGGCCGGTCGGCGAGGAACGCGAGGTCCCCGGGGGCCGGGCGGCTCCGGCGCACGGCGCCGCGCTGTCGCGCGACGGCGAGCAGGGCGGGCGCGTCGGTGGCCGCCGCCGGCAGCGGCGCGCCGGCCTCGGCGAAGGCGGCGCGCACGAGCGCCGCGCACCCGTCGCCCCAGCGCACCCCCGAGGCCACGATCTCGCGCCGCCCGACCAGCGCCTCCGCCGCCGCGACGGCGCGCCGCGCGGCGGCCTCGCGCGCCGGGGGTGCGAGCCGTGCCTGCGCCTTCCTCGGCGAACCCGGGGCCGGACCGGCACCCGGATCGCGGGTGCCGGCCCGGCTCTGGGTGGCGGGCGGGGGCAGAGCACGGTCGTGCGCCGCGCGGCTCGACCCCGCGCAGCCCGCCAGGGCGACGGCGAGCGCGAGGAACGGGACCCGCGGCGACGACATCCTCGCAGATGCTACCGGCGCTCCCGCGGACGTCCAGATTTTCGCAGCGCGCTCTCCCCGGCCCGCACGCGCGCGCGCCGCTACAACCGAGCCATGCGCTCGCCCATCGCGGACCGGATCCGGGCCCTCCTGTTCGACACGTACGGCACCGTCGTCGACTGGCGCGGGTCGATCCTCGACGAGCTGGCCGCGCTCTCGAGGCGGAAGGGCCTCTCGCTCGACCGGGAGCGGTTCCTCGCCGAGTGGAAGAGCTGCTACCGGCCCGAGATGGACCGCGTGAACCTCGGCGAGGCGCCGTTCGTCACCGTCGACGTCATCTACCGGCGAAGGCTCGTGGAGCTCCTCGCCGCGCACGGCGTCGAGGGGCTCGGCGCGGACGAGGTCGACGAGCTCGCCCGCGCGTGGTGGCGGCTCCGGCCGTGGCCCGAGGTCGCGCCCGGCCTCGCCCGCCTGAAGCGCCGGTACGTCCTGGCGCCGCTCTCGAACGGCAGCTTCGCCGGCATGGTGCACCTCGCGCGGTTCGCCGGGCTGCCGTGGGACTGCATCCTCTCCGCGGAGCTCGCGCGGTGCTACAAGCCGCGCCCCGAGGTCTACCGGACGGCGCTCGCGCTGCTCGCGCTCGAGCCGGGCGAGGTGATGATGGTCGCCGCGCACAACTACGACCTCGCCGCCGCGAGGGCGCTCGGCCTGCGCACCGCGTTCGTCGCACGGCCGGCGGAGTATGGGCCCGGGCAGGAGACCGACCTCGGCCCGGAGGGCGCGTGGGACGTCGTGGCGCGAGGGATGGACGAGCTGGCCGACGCGCTCGAGGCGTGAGGCGCGGTCGGGGCCTGTCAGCCCCCCCTGCTACCGTGCCACGCGTCGAGCCATGTCCCGCCGCTACCAGCTCAAGGAGGCGACGCCGCCCGCGCGCGCCCTCAACTACGAGGGCCTCCTCAACGATCAGCAGATCGCGGTGGTGGAGGCGGGCGACGGCCCCGTCCTCGTCATCGCGGGCGCAGGCTCGGGGAAGACGCGGACGCTCACGTGGCGCGTGGCGCGCCTCCTCGCCGACGGCGTCGGGCCGGAGTCGATCCTCCTCCTCACCTTCACGAACAAGGCGGCCCGCGAGATGCTCTCGCGCGTCGCCGAGGTGTGCCGGGTGGACACGCGCCGGCTCACGGGGGGCACGTTCCACCACGTCGCGCACCAGATCCTGCGCGAGCACGGCGCGGAGCTCGGGTACGAGCGCGGCTACTCCATCCTCGACCGCGAGGACTCTCGCGACGTGATGACGGCCGCCATCGCCGACTGCGGCCTCGCCGTCGGCGCGCGGCGCTTCCCGAAGGCGGACGTCCTCATCGACCTCGTGTCGATGGCCGTGAACACGCAGACGCCGCTCGCCGACGTCCTCGCCGTGCGGCGCCCGCAGTTCGCGCCGCTCACGGACGACGTCCTGCGCGTCGCGCGCCGCTACGCCGAGCGCAAGCACGGCATGAACGCGATGGACTTCGACGACCTGCTCCTCAACTGGAAGGTCTTGCTCGCGGAGCGAGAGCCGGTCCGGCGCGCGCTCGCCGGCCGCTTCCGTCACGTGCTCGTCGACGAGTACCAGGACACGAACCGGCTGCAGGGCGACGTCGTCGACCTCCTCGCGGCGGACCACCGGAACCTGTGCGTGGTCGGCGACGACGCGCAGAGCATCTACTCCTTCCGCGGCGCCCACTTCGCGAACATCCTCGAGTTCGAGGCGCGCTACCCCGACGCGCGGCGGTTCGACCTCACCGTGAACTACCGGTCGACGCCGCAGATCCTCGCGCTCGCGAACGCGTCGATCGCCGCGAACGTGCGCCAGTTCGAGAAGGAGCTCACGAGCGTGCGCCCCGACGGTACGCTCCCGGCGGTCGTGCCGTGCCGCGACGTGCAGCAGCAGGCCGCGTTCGTGGCGCAGCGCGTGCTCGAGCTCCGCGACGAGGGCATCCCGCTGCCGGAGATCGCGGTGCTGTACCGCGCGCACCACCACTCGATGGAGATCCAGTTCGAGCTCGCGCGCCGCGGCATCCCGTTCGTCGTTCGCAGCGGGGTCCGCTTCTTCGAGGCGGCGCACGTGAAGGACGTGCTCGCTCACCTGCGCTTCGTGCGGAACCCCGGCGACGAGCTCGCGCTGAAGCGCTGCCTGCGGCTCGCGGCGGGCGTGGGCACGCAGACGGCCGAGGCGGTGTGGAACGCCTTCGCCTCGCGGCGGCGCCACGGCGCGGGGTTCGTGGACGAGCTGCTCGCGCCGGACGTCGCGTCGCACGTCCCGCCGAAGGGGAGGGCGGGCTACCGGCGCCTGGTGGACCTCCTCCGCGCCATCGGCCGCAAGCCGACCTGCGACCTGCCCGGCGAGGCGATCGAGAAGGTCCTCGAGGGCGGCTACGAGGAGTACCTGCGCGCCGAGTTCCTGAACGCGGACGCGCGCATCGAGGACGTCGTGCAGCTCGCCGAGTACGCGCGCGGCTACGACGACACCGAGGCGTTCCTCTCCGAGATCGCGCTCCTCACCGAGCTCTCGGCGGAGACGGTGTCGGAGGGCGCCGATCCGGACGAGAAGATGGTGCTCTCCTCCGTGCACCAGGCGAAGGGCCTCGAGTGGCGGGCCGTGTTCGTGGTGTGGCTCGCCGACGGCCGCTTCCCGTCCGCGCAGGCGCTCAAGGACCGCGACGGCGAGGAGGAGGAGCGGCGGCTCTTCTACGTCGCCTCGACGCGCGCGAAGGACGAGCTGTACCTCACGTACCCGATCGTCGCGGCGCCGCGGGACCGCGAGCGGATCGTGATGAAGGCGTCGCGCTTCCTGGAGGAGCTGCCGGCGGAGCCGGATCTGTTCGAGCGCTGGCAGCTCGACGACGGCGCGCCGCCGCCCGGCCCCGCGCTCGCCGTCGTGCCGCCACCCCCCGGCGC
>DASSQM010000047.1:0-7282 GCA_035702465.1 Anaeromyxobacter sp.
CACGTCGGCGGGCACCGGCCCCTCGGTCCACTTCGCGAAGGCCTTCGGGTCGTAGAGGTGGGCCTTCATCTGCACGAGGTCGACGAGGCCGGTGCACTTCCCCGGGCCGCCGATGGGCAGCTGCACCGGGACCGGCTTCACCTTGAGCGAGGTCTCGATGTCCGTGAGCGCCTTCCCGAAGTCGGCCTGCTCGTGATCGACGCGGGTGACGACGCAGATGCCGGGCCGGCCCGAGTCGGCGAGCACGTCGTAGGTCCGCTCCGTCCGGTTGTGGGCGCCGTCCGCGGCCGAGACGCACAGGAACGCGCCGTCGGTGACGCGCAGCGCCCACTCCACCTCGGTGAGGAACGCGGAGAACCCGGGGCAGTCGAGGACGTGGAAGGAGCGGCCGCCCTCCTCGAAGCTCTCGGGGTGCAGGGACAGCGTGAAATTCCGTTTCTTCTCCTCGGGCTCGGCGTCCAGGCGGGAGGTCGAACCCTCGGGCGACGCGCGCTTCGCGTCGGCGACGCGCAGGAGCGCCTCGACGAGCGCCGTCTTGCCGGCGCCGTCGGCGCCGAGGATCGAGAACGTGCGGATGGAGCGGGCGTTGGCCATGGACGTCGTCTCCCGGCGGCTGGCGAAGGACGTAAGAATGCAACGGGACGCCCCGGAAGCGCCACGTCTTCTTTCGGGGGCGGAATGCCGCCCCTCGCCCCGCTCACGCCGCGAGCAGGCGCGGCAGCCCCTCGCGGATCCCGTCCAGCATGAACTGGACGGCCACCGCCACGAGGAGGAGGCCCGCCGCGCGCTCCAGGATGGCGAGCCCGGTCCGGCCCAGGACGCGCTCGATCCGCGCGGCCCCGGCGAGGATCAGGTAGCAGAGCCCGGCGGTCACCGCGATGGCCCCGAGGACCGGCACGGCGTGCCACCAGGCCCCCTCGCGCGCCCGGGCCATGAGGACCACGACGGTCACGATCGATCCGGGCCCGGCGAGGAGCGGCATGGCGAGCGGCACGATGGCGACGTCCTCCTTGTCGACGCCCGCCGCGACCTCCGTGTCCGTGATGCGCGTGCGGGAGGGCTGGGTGCGGATCATGTCGATCGCGAGGAGGAGGAGCACGATGCCGCCCGCGATCCGGAAGGCCGGGAAGCTGATGCCGAGGGCGCCGAAGATCCAGCCGCCCGCGACCGCGAACGTGGCGAGGACGAGCCCGGCGGTGAGCGACGCGCGCAGCGCCGTCTCCCGGCGCTTCGCCGCCCCGTCGTCGCGCGTCATGGCGAGGAAGAACGGGACCGCGGCGAACGGATCGACGACGAAGAAGATCGCCGTGAACGACACGAGCGAGAGCGCCACGAGCTGACCGGCCATCGGCAGCGAGCCTAACCCGCGCGCCGCGGGCGGGCCAGGACGGCGTCACGCCGCGGGCCGCGCCGCCACCGCCTCGCGGGCGAAGCGCGAGAAGCGCATCGTCCACACCTTGCGCATCGCCTCGAGCACGATCCGCCGCGACATCTTGGAACGCCCCACCTGCCGGTCCGTGAACACGATCGGCACCTCGGCCACCGCGAAGCCCTTCCGGAGCGCGCGCCAGGTGAGCTCGATCTGGAAGGCGTACCCCGAGCACTCCACGCTGGGAAGGTCGATCGACTCGAGCACGGCGCGCCGGAAGCACTTGAACCCGCCGGTGAGGTCGCGCACGGGCACGCCCAGGATCGTCCGCGCGTAGAGGCTGCCGCCGCGGGAGATGAGCTTGCGCCCGAGGCCCCAGTTCACCGTTCCGCCCCCGGGCACGTAGCGCGAGCCGAGGACGAGATCGGCCTCGCGCGCCTTCGCGAGGAGCGTGGGCAGGTAGCGCGGGTCGTGCGAGAAGTCCGCGTCCATCTCGAGGACGAGGTCGTAGGTGCGCTCGAGCGCCCAGGCGAAGCCGGCGAGGTACGCCTTCCCGAGCCCCTCCTTGCGCGCGCGGTGCATCACCTTCACGCGGCCGTCGCGCGCGGCGATCTCGTCCGCGAGCTCGCCCGTGCCGTCGGGCGAGCCGTCGTCGATGACGAGGACGTCGGCGTCCGGGACGGAGGCGTGGATCGCGGCGACGATCGGGCCGAGGTTCTCCCGCTCGTCGTACGTCGGCAGGCAGATCACCGCGCGCCGTGCTCCGTCCATCCCGTTCACCCCATCGCCCGCGCGACCTCCTCTGCGACGCGACGAGCGGCTCCGGGCTCGCCGAGCGACGCGCGCACCGCGCGCAACCCGTCGAGCTGCGCCTCGCGCGCGACGCGATCCCCGAGCAGGCGCTCGATCTCGGCGGCCATGCGCTCGGGGCTCGCGTCCCGCTGGAGCAGCTCGGGCACGAGACCCCTCCCAGCGAGGATGTTCACCAGCGCGAAATGGGCAATCCGCACGAGGAGGCGCCCTACCAGGTACGAGAGCCACGACAGCTTGTAGACGACCACCATGGGGCGCAGCATCAGCGCAGCCTCCAGCGTGGACGTGCCGCTCTTCACGAGGGCCGCGTCGCTCGCGCCCACCACCTCCTCGGTGCGCCCGTCGACGAGCTTCACCTCGACGGTGCGGTGGGACGCGAGGTACGGCGCGAGCTGCTCGCGCGCGAGCGTCGGCGCCACGGGCACGACGAACTGCGCGTCGGGGCGGGACGCGAGGATCCGCTCCGCCGCGTCGAGCATGGCGGGGAAGATGCGCTTGAGCTCGCTCGGTCGGCTCCCCGGCACGAGCGCGACGGTGGTGCGCGACGGAGCGAGGCCCAGCTCCCGGCGGTACGCGTCGGCCTGGGCGGGAGGCGGGCGCTCGGCGAGCGGGTGGCCGACGAAGCGCGCGGACACTCCCGTGCCTTCGTAGAAGCGCTCCTCGAACGGGAGGATGCAGAGCATGCGGTCCACCACGCGCGCGATCTTCTTCGCCCGCCCCTGCCGCCACGCCCAGATCTGCGGCGAGACGTAGTAGACGACCGGGATCCCGAGCGCCTTGAGCCGCTTCGCGAGCCGCAGGTTGAAGTCGGGGAGGTCGACGAGCAGCGCCGCCTTCGGCCGCCGCGCCGCCGCCGCCCGCCCGAGCGCGCGCAGGATGCCGAGGATGCGCGGGATGCGCGGCAGGACCTCCGCGAGCCCCATGACCGAGATGTCCTCCGCGGGCGCGATCGCCTCGAGCCCCTCCGCGCGCAGGCGCGGCCCCCCCACGCCGAACGCGCGGAGACCGGGGCGGAGGCGCCGCAGCTCCTCCAGCGCGCGCGAGGCGTGCAGGTCCGCGCTCGCCTCGCCCGCGACGATGAGAATTTCATCGGTCAAGCCCGGCGTTTATAGCATTCCCGGTTTGCGCGAGTGGCGCCCGGCGTGCTTTTCTGTCGCAGGATGCGACTGCCGCTGCCCCATCCGCGCGAAGCGATCGACGAGGTTCCCTGGCTCGGTCTCTCCATGGTCGGCCTCCTCGTCACGCTCGCGCTCGAGCACTTCTTCGTCTACAAGCAGATCATCCTCCCCGCGCTCGAGATCACGGCAGAGCCCCCGCTCTGGATGTGGGGGGCGCTGTTCGTGCCGGAGCTCGTGGTGTTCTTCGCGTCGGGATGGCGGCTCCGCACCTGGCCCTCCGTCGTCGCCTACGCCGCCGCGGGCGCCACGCTTCGCGAGGGGTTCCACTACCTGCTCGCGCGCGCGGGCGAGCCCGGCCACATCGACGCCCTGAAGGATCCGTTCTCCGACTTCGCCGTGAAGTGGCCCACCATCCTCGTCGCGTACGTGCTCGTGCTCGCGCTCGCCGGATGGTCCGGGCGGCACGAGGGACGGCTCATCGCGGGCGCCTGATATCATCCGCGGGTGGGGTTCCTCTCCCGCCGCCCGAAGACGCGCTCCGAGCTCGTCGCGGAGGCCGACCGCGCCCGCGCCCGCGGCCGCGTGAGGAAGGCGGTCGCCGGATACCGCAAGGCGCTCGAGTCGGATCCGTCCGACCCTTCGCTCAACGTGAAGCTCGCGCCGCTGCTCGCGCGGATCGGCGACGCCGAGGGCGGCGCCCGCTGCTTCCGGGCCGCGGCGAAGAAGCACCTCGACGCCGGCTTCACCGACCGCGCGGCGGCCGTGAACCTGACGGCCACCGCCATCTTCCCCCTCGACGAGGGGTTCCGGCTCGAGCTCTCGCGCCTGAACGTGCTGCGCGGGCGGAGGCAGGACGCGCTCCAGACGCTCATCGAGGGCGGCAAGGTGCTGGCGCGGGCGCGCCGCCCGGACGCCGCCGCGTCGCTCCTCGGCAGGGCTCTCGAGATCGAGCCGTGGCACCTCGACACCTGCCTCGCGCTCGTCCCCGTGCTGGCGCGCAACGGCGCCGGGAAGAGCGCGCACAAGCTCGTCGAGGGGCTCCTGCAGCGATATCGCGGCCCCGCGCGGAAGCGCATCCGCTGGGCCGCCTTCCGGGCCTGGCCGGGCGCCGGTACGTTCTGGCGCTGGCTGCGCGCCTGAGCTCCGGCCCCGGCGGCGGCGCGTCCGCTCCTGCGTCGGGTCGGGCGAGGTGGGAGCGCCACCCATCGCGCGCGCACGACGCCGCTGCGAGGGAGACCCTTCACGGACCGGTGACATCGCGCGCCCGGCCGGGTTAGGAACCGCATCAGTGACGCCCTCTTCGCCAGGACCGCGCTGGCGCGGGTGGCGATGGATCCCGTCGGCGCCGCATCGCATCGTGGCGATCTACGTGGTCCTCGGGATCGCGTGGATCGCGTTCTCGGATCGCCTCCTCGACGCGCTGGTGCCGGACGCGGAGCTGCAACGCACGCTCCAGACCGCGAAGGGCATCGCCTTCGTGGTGCTCACGGCGGCCCTGCTCTTCCTCCTCATCCGCGGCAGCGAGCGCGGGCTGCGCGCGCTCAGCGCGGAGGTGCGCGCCACGCTCGACAGCATCGCCGACGGGGTCATGCTCGTGGACGCGGAGGGCCGCATCGTCGAGGCGAACCGGGCCATGATCCAGCTCCTCGGAGCGACGTCGAAGGACGAGGTGACCGGACCGATCTCGGAGTGGTCCGAGCGGTGGAAGCTCCGCTCGGTCGACGGCGCGGCGGTCCCGAACGAGCGCCTCGCCAGCATGCGCGTGCTCGCGGGCGAGCCGAACCCGCGGTACGACGCCATCCTCCAGCGCGCCGACGGCGTCGACGTGTTCGTCTCGGTCAGCTCCGCGCCCGTCGAGCGGCCGTACGGCCGCCGGCTCGCGGTGACCGTGCTGCGCGACGTGTCGCCCGCCCGCCGCCTCGACGACGCCCGCGAGGAGTTCCTCGCCTCCGCCGCGCACGAGTTCAAGACGCCGCTCGCGGTGATCAAGGCGTACGCGCAGCTCATGGCGCGGCGAGAGCCGGAGGAGGCGCACCCGCTCGCGGTGATCCAGCGGCAGGTCGACCGGCTCGCGCTCCTCGTCCAGCACCTCCTCGACGCCTCGCGCCTGCGCCTCGACCCCGCCGACGGCAGGCAGGAGCGCTTCGACCTCGCCTCGCTCGGGCGCGAGGTGGTCGAGCAGCTCCGGCACGCCACGACGAAGCACGACCTCCGGGTCGCCGCCGGCGCCGCCGTCCCGGTGCAGGGGGATCGCGACCGGATCGGGCGCGTCATCGCCACCCTCCTCGAGAACGGGATCCGCTTCTCGCCCGCGGGCGGGCCGGTGGACGTGCGCATCGAGTCCGACGGCGTCGAGGCCATCGTCTCCGTCACCGACCGCGGCCTCGGCATCCCGCGCGACCGCCAGGAGCGCGTGTTCGAGCGCTACTACCGCGCGCACGCCGGGATGCCCGACGATCCCGGCGGCCTCGGCGTGGGCCTCGACGTGAGCCGCGCCATCATCCAGCGCCACGGCGGGCGCATGTGGTTCGAGAGCGTCCTCGGCGAGGGCTCGACGTTCCACTTCACCCTGCCGATGGTGGCGGAGGCGCGCGCGTGACCGACGGCCCCCCCGCGGTCCTCGTGGTCGAGGACGACCCGGACCTGGTGGCGCTCCTCGAGATGGTCCTCGTGGAGAGCGGCCGGCGGGTGCGGACCGCGCACGAGGGGCGCGCCGCGCTCGCCCGCGTCGGCGAGGAGATGCCGGGCCTGATCCTCCTCGACATGCGCATGCCGGGCATGAACGGGTGGGAGTTCGCCCGCGAGTTCCGCGCCCGGCACGGCCACGGCTGCCCCATCGTCGTCGTCACGGCCGCCGAGAACGCCCGCCGGCGCGCCGAGGAGATCGGCGCGGACGGCTGGCTCTCGAAGCCGTTCGACCTCGACGAGGTCCTCGCGATGGTCGCGCGCTTCCTCGGGCCGGCGGGCGCCGAGGGGCCGGCCGCGTCGCGGTAGCCGCGGAACCCCCCGCCGCTCCGCTGGCTCGAACCGGCGTGGGCGCCGCGGCGCCCACCGCGGTACAACCTGTCCTCGACCGGCATCCCCCCGGATCCACGCGCGATGCAGCCCACGAGCCCGCCCTCCGCCGCCACCCCGCCCGCCACCCGCGACCCGGTCTGCGGGATGGAGGTGGATCCCGAGCGCGCGCCCGGCGGCGTCATCCGGCGCGGACGGTACGTCTACGCCTTCTGCTCGGGCCCCTGCCGCGAGCGCTTCGCCGCGGAGCCGGAGCGCTGGTTCGCGATCGACCCGGTCTGCGGCATGGAGGTGAACCCGAAGGCGCCCAGGGGCGGGCAGGTCGAGCACGGCGGCCGGACGTTCTTCTTCTGCAACCCGAAGTGCCGCGCGAAGTTCACCGCGGACCCCGGCGCGTACCTCGCGCGCGCCTCGGGCGCGCCCGCCGCCCCGCCCCCTCCGCCCGCCGCGCCCGCGGGCGCGGAGATCGTCTGGGTCTGCCCCATGGACCCGGAGGTCCGCGAGAAGGAGCCCATCCCCTGCCCGATCTGCGGCATGGCGCTGGAGCCGCTGGTGGTGGGCGGCGCCCCGTCGGCGGAGGAGCCGCCGAACCCCGAGCTCGCGAGCATGAGTCGCCGCTTCCGGGCCGGGCTCGCGCCCGCGCTCGCGGTGCTCGCCCTCGCCATGGGCGACATGCTCGCCGGCGGCGCGCTCCGTCACCGCCTCGGCTTCCGCCCGTTCGCGCTGCTCCAGCTCGCGCTCTCGGCCCCGGTGGTGCTGTGGGGCGGGTGGCCGTTCTTCGAGCGGGCCTGGCTCTCGCTGCGGACGTGGAAGCTCAACATGTTCACCCTCATCGGGCTCGGGACCGCCGCGGCCTACGCCTTCTCGGCGGCCGCGACGGCGCTCCCGGCGTCCGTCTTCCCCGGGGCGTTCCTCGAGCACGGCGCGCCGCCGGTCTACTTCGAGGCCGCCGCGGTGATCATCGAGC
>DASSQM010000048.1:0-5031 GCA_035702465.1 Anaeromyxobacter sp.
CGGGGCCGCCGCCGCGCGGCCGGGGCCCGCCCAGCGCACGCTCTACCGCGGGTCGAACCCGGTCGGCGAGGAATGCCTGCGCGAGTGCCGCTTCGCCCTGGGGCGCGCCGCCGCCGAAGAGGTGGTGCGCGACGCGACGCCGTGGCTCGACCTCTGGCGCGACGTGTTCGCGTTCGCCGCGTACCGCGCGAACGAGAAGCTCGCGGCCATCCACGCCGCCGCCGGCCCGCGGGACGGGGCCGTGCCGCTGCCGGCCTACCTCGAGGCGACGGCGCGCGCGGGCCTGCCGCTGACGCTCCCTGGGATCCCGTCGCTCGCGCACGTCGCGTTCCGCGAGGTGAAGGCCGCGTTCGCGGCGGCGATGGCGGGGCGCGCAGACGCGCCGTCGTGGACGCTCGGCGCGGACGACTGCGCCTTCCTCCGCAGGCGTCTCGAGGTCCCGCGCTTCGACCCGTTCACCTACCCGTGCGCGGACCTCCAGCTCGCGGCGCGCGCCGCGGCGGACGTCGCCGCGGGGCGGCACCGGTGGGTGCTCGCCGAGCTGCACTTCCCGCTCGTCGCCTTGCAGCACGGCGTCCACTGGGCCTGCCCGGACCCGGCCCGGTTCGGCGCGTGGACCCGCGCCATGGCGGGCGGGCCGTTCGTCGACTGGGGCTTCCTCGCCGGCGACGTGACGAACCACACGCTCCTGCACCTCGAGGCGCTGCGAGACCTGTGGACGTACGCGGGCCCGGGCAGGGTCGGCCCGCAGTGGCACGCGGTGCCGCCGGCGGACGTGGAGGTCGTCCTCGCGGACGGCGGCGACGTCCGGATGCGCGCCGGGGGGCGGGACCTCGGCTCGTTCGCGCGGTCGTGGGTGCTCGCGCTCGGGTTCCACCCGTTCGTCCTCGGCCTGCCGCGGCACACGCCGCGGCTCGTCCTGGGTCGCACGATCGTCCAGCGGGAGACCTGGGTGCTCCGGAGGGAGGACCTTCCGCACGCCGACCGCGGCCTCGGCGCGCCCGAGCTCGCGCTCGACGTCGACCGGCTCCGCGCGGCGCGCGCCATCCCGCGCCACGTGTACGTGCGGCCCACCGACGAGGCCGTGGCCCGCCTGGGCGCGGGCGGACGCGACAAGGACGTGAAGCCCGTCTACCTCGATCTCGAGAGCTACCCGTTCCTCGACATCCTCGCGCGCTGGATGGCGAAGCACGGCGAGCTCGAGCTGGTGGAGATGCTGCCCGGGCCGGAGGAGCTTCCGTGGAAGGAGGAGGACGGGAGCCGGACGTTCGAGATGAGGGTGTTCGTGGCGCCGCGGACCTGAATCACATGCCCAGCAGCTGCATCAGCTTCACCTGCATCTCGCCCTTCCGCTTCTCGTCCTTGCACACCTCGATCGCGCGCGCCCACGCCTCGCGCGCGGACTTCTGGAAGCCGAGGGCCTCGTACGTCTGCGCGAGCACCTGGTGGGCGGCGTCGACGTCGGGGCGGAGCTCGGCGGCGCGGGCGAACGCGGCGGCGGCCTCGAAGAGGAGGCCCTGTCGCGCGAGCGCGTGGCCGAGGTAGAAGTGCGCCTCCGCGGAGAGGTCGTCCTTCGCGGCCGCCTGCCGGAGCACCGCCACCGCCTCGTCGACGCGCCCGGCCTGGAGGAGCTTCCCTCCCTCGCGCCACGCCGCCTCCGCGGCGGAGCGCGCGGCGGCCTCGGCGGGATCGCCCGCGGGGCCGAGGAGGAGCAGCTTCGCCACGCGCAGCACCTCGTCGTGCCGGAACGGCTTCTCGAGGAACGCGTCCGCCCCGAACGCGACCTTCGCGTCCGCCGCGACCGTGCCGCGGTGCACCGCCGACGTGAGCACGACGGCCGTCGGCCGCAGCACCGGATCCCCCTTCACCGCGCGGCACACCTCGAACCCGGGCGTCATGGGCAGCATGGCGTCGATGATCACGAGCTCGGGCCTCGCCTCGCGCACGACGTCGAGCGCGGCGCGCCCGTTCGCGGCCTGCAGCACGGTGCAGCCCAGCCCTCCGAGCAGCCCCGCGATCTCCTCGCGCGCCTCCGGCGAGGCGTCGGCGACGAGCGCCAGCCTCAAGGCGCCCGCTCCCACGAGCCGGACCGTCGCCTCGCCCGTCGTGGCCTGGGGCGGGGGCGGCCGCACGGCGTGCTCGGGCGGGCGCTCCCGGCGGGCGGGCGAGGGCGCCGAGAACGGCGTCCGCTCCACCTGCTCCGAGAGGACCACGATCTCCATCGTCGAGGTGATCTCCGGCAGGTCGAGGCCGGCCTCGGGCTTCTTCGCGCCGTGCACGACGCCGACCCACGCCGCCTCGGGGTCCGGCAGCGCGGGGGCCTGCCCGCCGCGCCACGTCGCGTGGCCGCGGCCCCGCTCCCGCACGAGCGCGTCGAGCGTCCGCTCGATGGCCGCCGGCACCGCGGCGTACCGCAGCACGGCGCGCCCGGTGACGAAGCGGACCTCGTCGGCGAGGGCATAGTCGTCGGGGTCCGCCATCGCGAGCACGAGCTCGGTCCGGCTCACCGAGACGGCGAGGACGTGCCGCTGGCGGCAGAACCCGGCGGCGACGACGTCGAGGTTCGCCGTCGGGACGACGCTCTTCGAGAAGTCCACCGCCGGGCAGCCGTAGAGGTCCGCGAGCGCCTTCGCGAGCGCCGACTCGGTCGCGAGCCCGAGCCGCAGCGCGGCCGAGCCGACGTCGCCGTCGTGCGCGGCGGCGAGCGCGCGCGCCGCAGCATCGGGCGGCAGGACTCCGCTGCGGACGAGGTGCGCGGCGAGGTCGGGCATCGCCCGATCCTATCACCGTCAGATCTCCGGCTTCGTCTCCCGCATCATGAGCGCCGTCACCGCGTCGCGCGGCGGCAGGCCCTCGTAGAGCACGCGGTACACGGTCTCCGTGATGGGCATCTCCACCGCGAGCCGCCGCGCCAGCTCGCGAGCGCTCTTCGCGTTGCGCACGCCCTCCGCCACCTGGCCCAGCTCCTTCTGGATCTGGTCGGCGGTCTTGCCCTGCGCGAGGCCGCGGCCGACGGTCCGGTTGCGCGACAGGTCGGACGAGCACGTGAGGACGAGGTCGCCGAGGCCGGCGAGCCCGGACAGCGTGAGCGGGTTCGCGCCCTTCCGCACGGCGAGGCGGGAGATCTCGGCGAGGCCGCGCGTGATGAGGGCGGCGAGCGCGTTCGCGCCGAAGCCGAAGCCGTCCGAGATCCCGGCGGCGATGGCGACGACGTTCTTCACGCAGCCGCCGATCTCGCAGCCCACGACGTCGCCGGACGTGTACGGCCGGAACGTCTTCGAGTGGAAGGCGTCCTGCACCTGCTTCGCGATCCGCTCCCAGCGCGCCGCCACCGTGACCGCGGTGGGGAGCCCCTTCGCCACCTCCTTCGCGAAGGAGGGCCCGGAGAGGATGGCGAGGTACGGGTGGAGCGGGACGGGGAGCACGTCCTCCATCACCTCGCTCATCGTCATGAGCGTCTCGAGCTCGATCCCCTTCGCGACGCACACGATGGGCGTCCCGGCGTGCACGTGCCGCTTCGCCTCGATGGTGACCTGGCGCACCGCGTGCGACGGCACCCCGACCACGACGAGCTCGGCGCCCTCGAGCGCCTTGTGCACGTCGGGCGTCGCGTGCAGCGACGCCGGCAGGGCGACGCCGGGGAGGTAGCGCTCGTTCCGGTGGCTCGCCGCGATGTCGTCGAGGACCGCCGTGTCCTTGTCCCAGGCGGTCACCGTGTAGCCCTTGCCCGCGAGGAGCGAGGCGAGCGCGGTTCCCCACGACCCTGCGCCGAGGACGGTGCAACGCATGGTGCCTCCTCCCGAGCCGATCGGTCGGCTCCAGTCTATCCGACGGCGGCGGCCACCACCCGCTCGAACGGGGCGGGGCGGGCCGCCGCGAGGGCGAGCACGCGCCGCCGCAGGCGCGGACGCCGCGAGAGCCACAGGACCGTGCGCGTCCACGCCTCGTATGGGCGGAAGTGCCCGCGCCAGACCGCCTCGTACGGACGCAGCGCGTCGACGCCGGCCCCGCGCGCGAGGGCGCGGGGGAGCAGGGCGGCGAGGTCCTCGGCGCAGCGGAACGCGAGCGCGAGGCCGTCGCCGGTGACGGCGTCCACGTACCCCGCGGCGTCGCCGAGGAGGACCAGGCGGTCCGCCACGCGCGCCGTCGCGCGGCGGTCGAACGGCCCCGCTCCCCGCGCGAGCGAGTCCGGCTCCGCCGCGGCCACGAGCCCGGCGAGCGCCGGGAAGCGCCGCAGGAGGACCTCGAACCGCCCCGGCTCGTCCCCGCGCTCGAACAGGATCGCGATGCCGACGCGGTTCGCGCCCGCGGGCGTGACGTAGGCCTCGGCGCCCCTCCCGAAGTGGACCTCGACCGCGTCCGCCCACGGCGGCACCGCGATGTGGCGGCGCACGCCGAACCGCAGGGGCCGGCGGGCCGGGGCCTCGAGCCCCTCGCGCCGCCGCGTCGGCGACGCGAGGCCGTCGGCCGCCACGAGCACCTTCGCGAGGACGTCGCCGCCGCGGGCGACGGCGCGGATGCCGCCCGGCTCGCGCCGGTGCCCGGTCACCTCCGCCTCCGGCACCACCTCGACCCCGACCTCCCGCGCGCGAGAGAGGAGCGCGGCGGAGAGCGCGGTGCGCCGGATGCCGATCCCGCCCGGCGGCGGCAGCTTGAGCCGGGCGACGTCGCCCTCGGGCTCGATCCAGCGGATCTCCGAGATCGGCGAGGCGTCGTCGGCCGCCACGTGCTCGAGCGCGCCGAGGCGCGCGAGCGCGAGGACGCCCGCCGGGAGGAGGCCCTCGCCGCACGCCTTGTCGACCGGTCCCGCGCGCCGCTCGAGCACCGTCACCTCGAGCCCCGCGCCTGCGGCGGCGATGGCGAAGGCGAGGCCGGCCGGCCCGCCGCCCACCACCACCGCGTCTCGGATCGGGCTCACGACGCGCCCCTCCACCGCGCCCGCGCGTACGCGAGCTGCGAGCGGGCCATCTCGAGCGCGACCGTGAACGCGTTCGCCGCCCGCGGCGGCCCGAGCTCGCCGGACGCGTACCG
>DASSQM010000049.1:0-7121 GCA_035702465.1 Anaeromyxobacter sp.
TGGGCACGTGGGCGCCCCCCGGCAGGGACGCCGAAGAGGTTGCATCCGCGCGCGGAGGCGGTCTACTTACGGATCATGGACCCGCGGAACCTGCCCGGGTGCGCGAAGGGGCTCTTGGAGTTCAGGCCCTGGATGCTCGCGCTCGCAGTGTTTCTCGCCTGCGCGCTCGGCATCGCGATCATGGAGCAGTTCCGCGACGGCCACTCCGAGTGGGCGCAGGTGACCGCGCAAGACGCGCCGTCGAAGTGAAAAAGCCGCCCGCGTGCGTCGGCCGCACGTCGGATTCCGGCTACCGCGACCGCTTCGCCTTCGAGGGGCGTTTCGCCGCGCTATTCGCCACCTTCCTGCGGGCAGGCGCCGTCGCCTTCCTCGCGGCGCGAGTCGGGGCTGCGCGCCGGGCCTTCGCGGCGGGGCGCTTCGGGGCCCTCGACGCCTTCGTGGCGGGCTTCGCGCGCTTCGGCGCGGCCGTTGCGCTCGCCGCGGGGCGAGCCTTCACCTCGGGCTCGCGCGACGGCGCCACCGGTGCCGGCGTCGCGGCGGGGACGGGCGGAGTGCCGACCGCGACGTTCGCCGGACCGGCGGGGAGCCGCCCCGTGGCGCACCACTCCGCGAACGCCTCCGAGTCGCGGAACATGGCGGCGAGGCCCGGGTCGGCGATGCGGCTGTACGCGCGGGCGACGATCTCGTTCGCCGGGAACGTCCGTTGACGGTGCGTCACGACCTCCACGGCGTCTGCGCCGGACAGGAACGTGGGGCGGTAGCTCCGGCGGACGAGCGCCGCGCCGGGGGCGTCCTCGGCCAGGTGGATCACCGTCTCGTCGCCGCAGTCGATCGCGTGCGTCCAGCGTCCATCCCTGCGGGTCCGGATGTGCTCGCCGACCATGGGTGCGCTCTCCTCGCGTTGGCGTTCCGGAGGTCGAAGGCGCGAATCGTACCGTCCCCGTGGGGCGGGCGGCAACGAGGCCGACCGGCCTGCCGGGCGAGTCACCCCCGATTGACCGGTGCTCAGTCGGGGCGGCGAGGTGGCTCCGGACCGTCCCCGGTGTCCAGTTGTGTGGGTCGGGTGGTCCCGATGTCCGGATACAGAATCCTCGTCGTCGACGACAATCACCTCATCCGCCGGCTCCTCGACCTCATCCTCGAGGATGCCGGCTACGTGCCCGTCGACGCCGAATCGGGTGAGGAGGCGCTCGCCCTCGCGCCCGAGGCCGCGCCGGATCTCTGCATCATCGACGAGGCGATGCCCGGGATGCGCGGATCGGACCTCATCCGCGCCCTCCGCCGCTCGAGCGATCCCCGCCTGGCGCGCGTGCCCGTGATCGGGATCTCGGGACGGAGCGGCGCGGCGCGCGAGCTCCTCGCGGCCGGCGCGACGACGTTCGTCTCGAAGCCCGTGGACGAGGACCACATCCTCGCCGCGATCGACGAGGCGCTGGCGTGCGCCCCGCAGGAACTCGGCGCCGGCGCCCCGGCGGCCTGAGCGTTCACGCGGGGTCTCGCTACTGCCGCGCGCCGCCGGCGCGATCGCAGGCGCCGAGCGCGCTCCGGAACCGCGCGGCGTTCCCCGCGAGCTCCCGCGCCGCCTGCGCCCGCACCACGCCGCACGCCTGCGCGGGCGCGCGCGCCGCGAGCGCCTCGGCGGCGGCGGCGCGAACCGCGGGCTCGCGATCCCGCTCCAGGAACGGCGCGAGCTCGGATGCGGCGCGCTCCGCGGGGAGGAGCCGGCCGAGGCCGAGGACCGCCGCGCGGCGCACGAGCCAGTGGGCGTCGCCCGATGCGGCCACCGCCCGGTGGACCTCCTCGGCGCGCGGCGTCTTGAGGACCGAGAGGACCTCGAGCGCCCTCGCGCGGCGCGGGGCGAAGTCGTTCGAGAGCGCGACCTCCGCGAGCGCCGCCTCTCCCTCCGGGCCGAGCTGCGCGAACGCCTCCGGCGTGACGGGGCGGTCGAAGGCGTTCAGGAGCGCCGAGACGTTCGCCCGCACCTCGGGGGAGGCGGCGGGGGCCACGGGCGCGGCGGCGGCGAGGACGGCGAGGAGCAGCGCGGCCACGGTCCCTCCCTAACGCACGGCGGGGTTCCGGCGCATGACGTCGCCCTGCTGGCGCGACGTATCGCCGATCGCGAAGCGGTCGTCGAAGAGCCAGAACATGAGGTTTCGCGCCCCCCCGCAGCGGGGACGCTGGCCGGTGCAGTACGAGCCGAGCATGAACGTGGGCTGGCCGGTCGGGTTCCGCTCGGCGCAGCGCGAGCGCAGCGCGAAGGGCGCGCACTGCAGGCACGGGCACGACGCCGTGTCGGTGAGCGGGTCGAACAGGGTCCCGTCGAACTCGGTCGTGTGGTACAGCCCGAGCCAGTGGCCCGTCTCGTGCGCCGACACGAGCGCGAGCGCGTCGGTGCCGCAGACGACCACGTTCGGCGCCCCGCCCGCGCTGCACGCGCCCGCGGTGCGCTCGCCGCCGAGGAACCCCGTCACTCCAACCACCGCGCCGCCGTTGATCGTGCCCGGCACGCCGGAGGGACCGGGGATGGAGCCGTCCACGCCGAGCACCGTGAAGCCGCCGAGCGTCTGGGCGACGAGCGCGTCCGCCATGAAGAGGTGCACGGCCCGGTTCTGCGCGAGGCCGAGCGTGAAGAGCTGGGAGAGGTCGTCGCAGCCCGGGGGTGTGCCCTGGCCGCCGCCGGAGACGTCGAGGAGGCCGTTGGGCGCGTAACCGGTTCCGCCGACCACCCACGACGGCAGATCGTGGACGGTCACGTTCCGCACGCAGATGCCGGCCTTGGCGAGGTACGACGCGTAGCTCCTCGCCCACCGCTGGAACTGCGGGTCGCTCGCCGCTGCGGAGGCGGTCCGCAGCTCGCTCGCGGGGCTCGTCGCGAGATAGACCTCCACGTCGAGCGCGCCGGTCGACGTGAACGGGCGCTGCTCGACGAGCACCTGGACGTGGTACGCGCTCGTGTTGCTGCCTGCGGGCGCGAAGCAGCCCTGGACCGACAGGCACTCGAAGGCGAAGTCGTTGACGACGAAGCTCCACTCGCCGGACGGGAGCTCACCCGCAGTGAGGGCGACATCGAGGGCCTTCGACGTGTTCGGGACGGTGAACGCGCCCGAGATCGGGGAGAGCCCGCCGTAGTACGCGAGGACGCTCGTCGCGTCGAGGTAGGGCCCGATGCGCGGCAGCGCCTCCGTGTCCGAGTAGTACTGCGTGCCCGTGGGCACGTGGACGACGCTCGTCGGGACGACGCTGTTCGGGATCGAGAAGCTCTGGAACGCGATGGTCGAGGGAGGGCGCGTGCCTCCCGGCACCGTCGGCGTCGCGACCGCCTGCGAGACGATGGAGAAGCTGGTCGTGCCGGACGGGAGGGTGAACCTCAGCG
This sequence comes from Anaeromyxobacter sp., assembly GCA_035702465.1. Lineage (GTDB taxonomy): Bacteria > Myxococcota > Myxococcia > Myxococcales > Anaeromyxobacteraceae > Anaeromyxobacter. The sequence goes on from DASSQM010000049.1 coordinate 3,374, forward strand.
TGTCCCCGACCTTGGCCTCCCCCAGATCGATGAACGCGATGTCCCCGGCGTTCGTCGCCGGGGCGCGGACCGGCGTCTGGCACGACGTGGGCTGGGGCGCGTCGATGGCGGGGCCCGCGGTGATGATCTGCGCGCCCGGCGGCGGACATTCGCCGGCCGCGGCCGGCTCGCTCGACGCGCACGCGGCTGCGGCGGCGCCGGGGGCGCGGAAGCAGAGCCCGCTCCGGCACTCCGCCGCGGTGCTGCAGGCCTCGCCGTCGGCCTTGCCCGGGGACCCGCTGCCGCTGGGGTTGCAGGCGAGGACCACGGCGAGGGACGCAGTCGAGAGGACGGGAAGGGCGCGCACCCGTCACAACCTACTCGGCGAACGCGCGGTCGACGAGTTCCGCGAGGATGCGGGCGGTGAGGCCCCAGACGGTACGGCCCGGGCCCGCGTCGAACGACCACACCCGCAGATGGCCGGTGGCGGGGTCGATCTCCTCGAGCTCCATGCCGCGCGCCGCCCGCAGCGCCGCGGCGGCCTCGGCGGGAAGGCGAGCGGGATCCCACAGGGAAGCGCGCCGGATCGCCGGGTCGAGGAGCTGCGCGAGCGGGACCTCGAACGGCTCGGAGACCTCGAACGCGGCGGGGAGGAACGCATCGGGTGGGTCGTGCACCGCGGCGACGACGGGCGTCACCACGTACCGCGCGATGCTCGGCAGGTCGTCCATGAGCCCCGCGACCTCGACGCACGCCGGCAGGAGCCCCACCTCCTCCTCCGCCTCGCGGAGCGCGCCGTGCACGGCGTCCTCGCCGGGCTCGAGCCCGCCCCCGGGGAACGAGATCTCGCCCTTGTGGTGCGGGACCAGCTCCGTACGCCGGGTGAAGAGCATCGTCGGGCCCGCGGGGCGGTCGAGGATGGGCACGAGCACCGCCGCCGGCCGGAACGAGGGGACGGCGAGCGCGCGTCGCGGGCGCGCCGCGAGCGCCCTCCGCACGCGGGCGAGCGCAGCGTCGAACGGCGGAGGCGCGGAGGGCACGGGACCGCTTCTTAACGCCTCTCCGGCCGCGCGGCGAGGGGCGGGGCGGGCCCGTTGACTTCCAGAGCCGGGGCGGGGACAAGGGACCCGTGCGCAGCGACCAGATCAAGAAGGGGTTCGAGCGGGCGCCCCATCGCAGCCTGCTCCGCGCCGTCGGCCTCGTGGACGCCGACTTCGACAAGCCGTTCATCGGCATCGCGAACAGCCACGTGGACATCATCCCGGGCCACTTCTACCTGCAGGAGTACGGGCGGGTGGCGAAGGACGAGATCCGCAAGGCGGGCGGCGTGCCGTTCGAGTTCAACACCATCGGCGTCGACGACGGCATCGCCATGGGCCACGCGGGGATGCTCTACAGCCTGCCCTCGCGCGAGCTCATCGCGGACTCGATCGAGACGATGATGAACGCGCACGCGCTCGACGCCCTGGTGTGCATCCCGAACTGCGACAAGATCGTGCCGGGCATGCTCATGGGCGCGCTGCGCGTGGACGTGCCCACCGTCTTCGTCTCCGGCGGGCCCATGCGCGCCGGACACCTCGCGGACGGCACGGCGATCGACCTCAGCACCGCGTTCGAGGCGGTCGGCAAGCGCGCCCGCGGCCTCATGAGCGACGCGGAGCTGTACGAGATCGAGTGCAGGGCGTGTCCATCCGGCGGCTCGTGCTCCGGCATGTTCACGGCGAACTCGATGAACGTCCTCTGCGAGGCGATGGGCGTGGCGCTCGCCGGCAACGGCACCGTCCTCGCCCTCACGCCGGAGCGCGAGGCGCTCGTGCGGAGCGCCGCGCGGCGCGCCGTCGAGATCGCCGGCGACGAGCGGTTCCGGCTGCGCCGCATCGTGAACGAGGACTCGATCCACAACGCCATGGTGGTGGACATGGCCATGGGCGGCTCGTCCAACACCGTGCTCCACATGCTCGCCATCGCGCGCGAGGCGGGGGTGGACTTCGACCTGCGCCGCATCGACGACGTGGCGAAGAGGGTCGCGCACGTCGCGAAGATCGCGCCGTCGCTCTCCACGGTGCACATCGAGGACATCCACCGGGCGGGCGGCGTGCCCGCCGTGCTGAAGGAGGCGGCGCGGCGCGGCGGCGTCGTGCGCGAGGGCGCGCTCACCGTGGGCGGCGAGACGGTGGGGGAGCGCATCCGCTCGGCGCGCGCCGCGGACCGCGAGATCATCCGCACCAACGAGGCGGCGTGGTCGCCGGTCGGCGGGCTCGCGGTGCTCTTCGGGAACCTCGCCGCGGACGGCGCGGTGGTGAAGACGGCCGGGATCCAGCCGTCGATGCGCCGCTTCACCGGCGAGGCGATCTGCTTCGACTCGCAGGACGACGCCATCGCGGGGATCACGGGCGGCAAGGTGAAGGCGGGCCACCTCGTCGTGATCCGGTACGAGGGCCCGAAGGGTGGCCCGGGCATGCAGGAGATGCTCGCCCCGACCTCACTGCTCATGGGCATGGGCCTCGGCGAGAAGGTCGCGCTCGTCACGGACGGCCGCTTCTCCGGTGCGACCCGCGGCGCGTGCATCGGCCACGTGTCGCCGGAGGCCGCGGAGGGCGGCGCCATCGGCCTCGTCCGCGACGGCGATCGCATCTCCCTCGACGTCGACGCGCGCACGCTCCACCTCGACGTGCCCGACGTCGAGCTGGCGCGACGCCGCGAGTCGTTCCGCCCGAGGACGAAGGAGGTGCGCTCGTCCTGGCTCCGGCGCTACGCGCACCTCGTCACGAACGCGGCGAAGGGCGCGGTGCTGCGGACGGATCTCTAGCCGGGCCTATCGACGGCGGCGCCAGACGGCGGCGAAGAACGCATCCGTGCCGTGCCGGTGCGGCCACGTGCGCAGGAAGCCGTCCGCCGTCCGGACGGCCGCCGGGGCATGCGCCGCGACCCGCTCGAAACCGGGCTCCGCCGCCTCGAACGCGAGTGCCACCTCCTCGTTCTCCGCGCGCCGGAAGGTGCAGGTCGCGTACCCGAGCACGCCACCCGGGCGGACGTGGCGGGCGGCGCGCGACAGGATCGCGAGCTGGAGCGCGGGGAGCCCGGCGAAGCGGGCGGGATCCAGCCGCCAGCGCACGTCCGGGCCGCGCCGGAGCGCGCCCAGCTCCGAGCACGGCGCGTCCACGAGCACCCGATCGGCGGCGAGCGCCGCGGGCGGCTCCGCGCCGTGCACGGCCACGATCGCGCCGGCTCCCGCGCGCGCCGTCCGCAGCCGCAGCCGCGCGAGCCGCTCGGGATCGGGATCGGCGGCGTGTACCCGGCCGCCCGCGCCCACGGCGCAGGCGAGCAGGAGCGTCTTCCCCCCCGCCCCCGCGCAGAGGTCGAGCACCTCCTCTCCGGCCCGCGCGCCGACGGCGGCGCCGGCGAGCTGGCTCGCCTCGTCCTGCACCTCGAACAGGCCGGCCCGGTGCGCGGCGAGCCCGTAGACGTTCGGCCGCGACGACGTGACGACGAGGCACGCGCCGGCGTGCGCGCCCGGCCGCGTCTCCACCCCCTCGGCCGCGAGGAGCGCCGCGAGCTCGCGCGCCGAGGTCCGGAGCGTGTTCACCCGAAGGCACACCGGGCCGGGAAGGTCGAGCGCGTCCGCCAGCGCCTCGGAGTCGTCGCCCGCCGCGTCCCCGAGCTCGTCCGCGAGCCAGTCCGGCAGCGAGAAGCGCTCGGCCAGCGCCGCCGGCGCTGGGCGCGGCGCGGGGAGCGCCGCCGGCGGGAGGCCGCAGAGCTCGGCGGCGTC